>JBILZC010000145.1:0-3720 GCA_044377415.1 Terrimicrobiaceae bacterium
AAGTGTAGGATTGGTCGAACAATATCCGCACATAGTCATCGCAGCGAGGGACTCTTACGGTGCATTGCAAATCCACTTCGCGGGTTTTCCCATAATATCCATCGTAGCGCACATCGCTCAGGCAAGGGCCATGCGAGAGGTAGGCTGTCTTGACGGATGTGTAAAAGCGCGATTTGCCTGCTTCGTCTTTGGTTTCGAGCCAGTTTCCGCCCCAACCAGCCTCAACCCAATCCCACATTTTTCCTTCCTTGCTGCTGCGGATGAGCATGCCGCGATTGTCGGTGATGATGTTTGATGAAAGGCTATAGTCCATATCGAGGCAGAGTGTCTCGCCCCAGGCACCCACAGCGATTTGATCCCAACGTCCATTTCCGCCGCCATTCCCCCAGCGCGCATCACTGGCGAGCGAGAGTTGGGCATGTGTGCCTTGCGGGACATTGCCGTAGAAGCCGTAAACGACCCGCATGAGGTAAGTCGTTTTTCCCGTTGGCGCTGGCAGGAAGGTATAGGCGCGAAGATAACTCATTAGCTGGTTGTGATGCCAATTTTTGCTGAGTTGCACTGGAATGCCGGTCGGCGTGCCATCCGGCTTGCAAAGGATCGGGCAAATGCCAGTCACGCTGGCTGGGTTGGTGAAATCTAAAAGAAATGGCACGTTTCCGCTTTGCGCCCCCTTGTTGTCGACCTCGATCAGAAACTCATCATATTCCCGCAAGTCCGGAGATTTGCTGATATCCCAAGTGCGCTTGATGGTACGATGGGTTGCTAGGAAGGTGTTGCAGTTGCTAACGGGATTAAAGGCCACGGGACCATCCTGATTGAGAAGGCGAATGGAGATATCCTTCTGAGGCAGGCGGGTATTGCGCACATCGCAAGTGACGCTGACACCCTTCGTTTCGCCTTCCTTCCACTGACCTTGGATCACTTGCTTGGCAGTCCAATCGAGTGAACCGCTTTTGAGACCGACAGTAACCTCCGCATTGGTCCAAATGGGCGGCGTAAACTTGCCGTTAAAAGCATCGAAGTTTTCTTCAAAGACTAGGCCTGTGCGATTAGCGATATTTGCAGGCTGCTGGGTATGGTTTATTATCTCATGATGTGTGAGGACCCGATCCCAGATGCGAATCTGGTCGTAAACACCCTGAGCCAGTAGCGAGGCCGGATCCACACTTTTTCCGATGAGCAGCGCTCCCCCACCCGGCTTACGCTCGCGGGCGATCGCTTTGGTGCCGGCAAGTCTTCCATCCACATAAAAACTCATCGTCTTACCATCATAGATGAGCGCCAGAAGGTGCCAGGCATCGGGAGTAAGAATGCGACCGGCAGGGATGCTATGAGTATTCTCCTTGTTCCCGCCGACGTTCATCACCGCACTCACGAAGTTGCTGGGCGAAAGCGTGAAACCATAGTGACCATCGGCATCTTTGTTTTGGTTGCGGGATAAGATGACGACATCACTAGTCGCATAAGGTTTGTTTTCGGGAAATTTGAACCAGCATTCGGCAGTGAAACTCGCGGGGTCAATATCCTTAGAAGCCGTCAAATCCAGAGGGGTGCCCACAACATACAAGCCGGCCCCGACAACACCACTGGCAGCCCCATCGAGTGGGACAGTGGCAGGCATCATATTTGCCGTGAGGGTGAGACTATCTGGCCAAGCCACCAAATCCAAAGTCGCTTGGCAGCTCAGCGGATTCCCAGCCTCATCTGCAAATTTGAGATCTGCAAAATCGAAATGCTGCACAAAGCGCCCGGACTCCCAGAGACGCGCATCCGACATGCGACCGACATCCGTTCTCCTGCCTGCCGCGCAACTCACGGCGCGGTAAACCTTGCCGTCCAACTTGACTTCGATCTTCAAATCCGCGGGCGATAAAGTGTCTAAGCGCGCGATACCATCGGCCAGCGCACTCTTGTAATCGCAGTCGTCATTCAGCAAGCCGAAGCTCGGCTTGGAAAGGTTGCCCACATCCAGCTTGAATCCGTAGTAGCCGGTTTCGATGCTCAGGATACCAGGGGACGTGTCCTTGGGATTTTTTTTCCAGCCATTGGGATAGTAGCCAAAAGTAAAATCTTTTGGCGATAGTTGGGGAATGGTCTGCGCAGGTATTGGCTTTGCGGGCTCTGGAGAAGTCGCGGAGGCAAGAAGAGGAGTCCAGCAAAGTGCGGCCAGCAAGGCTCGAATGGTGGTGGCGTGTAAGGGCCGATTGTGTTGGTGGCTTGTATTCATGGATGTTGTGAACATGGAAAACGGGGGGGGGTTGTGGTGTGAGGTGTGGATTGTCATTTTCATTGGGTTTTAAATCTTTTTTTAAAGAAGCGGCTGAAGCGCTTCGGCGATGAGTTTTTCGTATTCCTGGACTTTGTCTGGGTGCTCGGCTGAGCGATCGGTTTTTTCCAAGGGGTCTTCTTTGAGGTTATAGAGAGCCGAACGAAAGCGACGCTGCTTAGTCGTAGCATCGCTTTTTTCGCGGTCTAATTCATGAATGAGCTTCCAATCGCCAACGATGATGGCTTCCTTGCTCGCGCCAGTCGAATTGACCCAGAAAAGATAGGGACTTTCCTTTTGCGCGCCCTTTCCCGTGAGCGTTGGCAGGAACGAGAGACCGTCGATGGCCACGGGGATTTTTGCGTCCATGATCTCGGCGAGCGTCGGCAGGATGTCATAGACAACCGTGCGCCGTTTGCTCTCACTGGCGGGGCTGATGTGGCCGGGCCAGCGGATGATAAACGGAACGTTGAGCCCGCCCTCAAAGTTGTCCCTTTTCACACCTCGCTGAGCCAGCGTGCCATTGAATCGATCTTCTCCACGCGGATAGCCATCCCAAAAACCGTTGAGCATTCCCGCCGGATCGTGATGGGAATAGGCACCGGACTCATGCCCATTGTCACCTGTGAAGATGACCACCGTGTTCTCAGCGATACCAAGCGCATCTAACTCGGCGAGCAACTCACCAACAGTCTGGTCGAGCTTATGCATCATGGAAGCATAGATCCGTTCCTTTTCCGACCATTCGGCGCGATCCTTGAAGACGTGATCCTTGAGGGAGATGGAGACAGGGCCATGGGGGAGTTGCGTGGCGTAAATGGCCAAAAACGGCTCCGCCTTCTTCGACTGTTCGCTTAAATAGGCTTTGCATTTTTGGAGCCAGATATCTTCGCTGTAAACCATCTCATCGGAGCCAACCAAGGGGCATGTCGGGGTCGCCTTGGTGAATTTTGGGTTGGTCGGCAGCGAAACTTTTTGACCATTTTCCCAATAGTATTCCGGATAATACCCCCAACAGATTGCAGAGTCGTAGAGGCCAGCATGGGTGTCAAAACCATAGGTCTGCATAAGCTCTGCGGTCTCTGTGTAACCGATACCCAGTTTCCCAAAATAGGCGGTTTGGTATCCTGCGGACTTCGCCATCTGGCCCATGAAACATCGGCCAGAGAGATTCATTCGCGCTTTTTGCACACCTTTGTTAAACTCCTGCTGAGAAATCAAGCCGGCGGCGAGTTGGCATTCTAGCCCCCCTTTGCTCGGAATGGGCGAATGCGCCTCGGTCGTGCCGGTTAAAAGCGAGGCCCGAGCTGGAGCACAAACGGAAGCTCCGTAGAAATGCTCAAACTGCATCCCTTGGGTCGCCAACTTGTCGATATTCGGGGTGCTGAAGTTTTTCTGTCCCCAACAACTCAGATCACCACGGCCGATGTCATCGGCATAGATGATGAGAA
>JBILZC010000146.1:0-3709 GCA_044377415.1 Terrimicrobiaceae bacterium
TGCCTCCACTGCCTCCACTGCCTCCACTGCCTCCACTGCCTCCACTGCCTCCACTGCCTCCACTGCCTCCACTGCCTCCACTGCCTCCACTGCCTCCACTCAAAATATTCAGCAAAATGAGGTTACCGAGCTTCTCTCGACGAACAACGATAGAGTGACCGCGAACACCGAGGCCTCGTTTGAAAATCAATCCACTCAAGAACTCGGAGACAAGGCGACCATAGATTCCACTGTTAAAGTGACCCCTCATGGCATGGAAAATGCTTTGAATGATTCTGAGATGATTTCAATAGCCACCAGCGATGCCATGGAATTTGGCGCAATCCCTTCAAATGGGCTATCGCCGATATCCTCCCCTGTGGTTAATTCCTTAGCCGCAAAAATGGCTGATGAATCGAGCGTATCCCCCATTGGCTCAACCAGCGGGTCATCCGAGTCATCGCTGGGGAATTTTTCTCAAGGTGCTGGGGCAGCCAGCGCTACTTTACTCAATACCCTCGGCAGCAAAGCCTCACGCTCCAGTGAAGCCACGGCCATTTTTAAGACGCTCAGCATTGAAGCTGAAAAACTGAAACAAACCGGTCAATCTCAAATCGACCTTGAGTTGCCTATTAGTGACACAGAATCGGTCAAAATCCGCCTTCAGGTGCGCGGCGAGGAAATTCGTAGCGTCTTCATCACAGAATCACCCGAACTCCGCCAAGCACTACAAAAGTCTTGGAGCGAATTTGCCCAATCCAGTCGTGATCGGGGCTTTCGTTTTGGAGACCCCACTTTTCAAAACCCATCCTCGCAAAACAACTCTGCCTCAGAACAAGGCCAACAAAGAGGCCAGCGTGATCAGCAAGCGGACACATCCCCTTATCCGGGATACAACAACCGCCAAAAACCTTCTCGCTCCTCAACAAAAACCGATCACGCCGGCTCCGTTTCCCTTTGGGCTTAGAGCGCGCCTTACTAGATATGACGACTCCTACCACATCACTCACAAACCCGTCCTCAAATCCCAACGCTAGTATTGCAGTCAATCCCAAGGCTGGCCAAAAAACTCTGGGCGCTGACGATTTTATGAAGTTGCTCACTACGCAACTCACAGCTCAAGACCCGATGAATCCCATGAAAGACACGGAATTCATTGCGCAAATGGCTAACTTTTCCTCTTTGGAACAAATGCGGGGGCTATCCAAGTCCTTCGACTCATTTGCATCCGAGCAAAAGCTCACTTCGGCACCCGCCTACTTGGGGCGTCAAGTCACAGTCTTGGATGCAGTGGAAGGACAAATCAGCGGGGTTGTCGACGCGATCACGCTTAAGGATGGCGTTCCCGCTGTAGTGATTGGCGGCAAATCCTACGAAACCAAACTGATCACAGGCATAACAACACCTCCATTGCCAACCGCCCCAAATACAGCGACGACAACCACCTCGGCCTCAATCACTCCCGATCCACAGTCCTAAATTATTTAGAAAACCAAAATTATGGCACTCCTAAACTCATTCACCAGCGGCGTCTCGGCAGTTAAAACATTCGGAAAAAGTTTGGAAGTCATTGGCGATAATATCGCCAACGTCAACACCACTGGATTCAAGGGCTCAAGAACCACTAACAAAGATAATTTCAGCGACACATTTCGAGCAGCTAGCGTGGGCGGCAGTAACTCGATGCAGGTCGGATCTGGCACCAGCGTTGCAAGCATTAGCCAGAAATTCACCCAAGGAGTTCTAAGCACAACCGGTGGGCCTGCGGATCTAGGAATTGCAGGCTCTGGTTTTTTTAAAGTGACAACAACAGCAACCACTCCTGTGACTTTTTACACTCGAGCTGGAGACTTCCGAATAGATAGTACTGGAACACTCCTTACTAACGATGGATTAAAAATTGATAGCGTAGCAGACGGGAGTTTTTTAAACGTAGATTCATACCAAATCGCGAAAGACGGAACCATCACTACGTTCAAAGCCGGCGTAAAGACAATCCTGCCCACTAAAATTAATTTAGTCACATTCGCAAATCCGAATGGTCTCAAACGAGAGGCCGGAAATTTATTCAGTAATGTGGGAGATGCAGCGGGCGCTGAAAATTCTGGCCCAGCTAACAAGGGCGACATCATTCAAGGCACGTTGGAGCTTTCTAATGTGGACCTCACTCAAGAATTTTCCGATCTCATTCTCGCCCAGCGTGCTTTCCAAGCTGGCTCGCGCATTATCACTGTTTCGGACTCCGTAATGGAAGAAATCGTGAACCTCAAACGCTAATCTATCTCCTAACTTAAAAACTAAAATCATGGCAGCTAAAGACGAATCAGACGCCCTCGCATCCACCCCATTAGTCCCAAAGAAATCGGGCAATCCGCTCATGCCGGTCATCGCCGTTGTGGTGTTGGTGCCCGCCCTTTGTTATGCTGTGATGGATTTTGTTATTATCCCCAAAATCAAGACCTCACTTGGGGCCCCTGCAGCCCCTGCTAAAGCTGACGCGCATGGCGCCAAAAAGAAAAGCGATCCCCATGCTAAAAAGAGCGGTGGACATGGCGCTGTGGATGCCCCTGCTGAGGGAGTCGCGCCGTTCGGCAGCATCATTGTGAATTTAGCTGGAAGCAACAATTCTCGGCTCCTCAAAGCCACATTTAGCGTCAAAAGCGAGGATCCAAATATCGCGGATATCATCAAGGAGAACCTCCCGTCTCTCCGTGATGCCGCAAACACAATAATGTCATCGCAGACAATTAATTCCCAAGATATTGCAAGCGGCCGCGAATTGATCCGCAAATCTCTTATTTCACAGTTCAATCGGCTCCTTGGGGGAGAAGTGATCGATCAAGTTTACTTTGACGAGTTTGTTGTCCAGTAGGCCACTCACAAACGCTGATATCCCACTTTTCTAAAGCGAAATGGCTGGCCCTTTAAACCAATCCGACATCGACAAGCTCGTAGCAGAAGCTGCCCAAGCTTCTGCTCCCGCTGTATTCCAATGCGATGGAACGAAATTTCCCGCATCGAATCCAGTAACCCCGAAGCCGTTCGACTTTCGTACTCCGGTCCTGTTGAATGAATCTGAGTTGCGCCGACTCCGAGGCATTCACAATGGATTGATCTCGACTGTCACGGGGCGACTCTCCTCGCTTTTGCGTGCAGACTTGAGTCTCACCCTCAAAAATTTGACCGCGATGCCTTACGGCACTTTCGCTGAGACGATGAGCAATCCGACTCACATCACTCTCTTCAAAGTTGACCATTTGCCTGGAATTGGCATTTTAGAAATCAGCTGCCGGTTAGCCATCAGTATGTCAAATCGTATGCTCGGGGGTCGCGGGATCACCGACAACGCGGAGCGCCACCTCACTGAAATCGAAATCGCCCTTTTGGAGGAGATCGTCGATATGATCACTCAGGAATGGTGCCGACTATGGAGGGACGACAGACAATACACCGCGCGCCAGATTGGCAACGAAAACAACCCTCGTTTCCTCCAAGCCTGCTCCAATGACACCCTCATGCTCATCGTGTCAATCGAAGCATTCGCAGGCGAAAGCGTCGAGCAAATCCAACTGGCTGTTCCTTATGGCATGATCGAGCCGATCATGAAAAACATGCAGACGGCACGGGACAAAAACCTCCAGTCCCAACCGGAGGCGAAGCCCCAGCAGTGGAGAAATTCTTACAACCAAATTTCTGTGCCCCTGATCGCTGACTGGCAGGTTCCAGGTGT
>JBILZC010000017.1:0-33743 GCA_044377415.1 Terrimicrobiaceae bacterium
TGTGATCCGGGCGGCGGAAAATGCGGGATACAAAAAGTGGTGGCTCACGAGCCATGTCACGGAGAGCATTTCGGTTTTTCTCAAGCAGGAGTTTGATGAAAACACGGTCACCATCTCACGGTTGGAAAAAGCCGTTCAGAGCGTACTTCAGGTGATCGGTTATTCCGATGTCGCGCGTTGTTTCCAGACGCTTCCGCTGCCGCTACGAATCTCACTTTCGGAGATCGCGACCGAGGCGGGCACGGGATACGAGTTGGTCTTCTTTGAGCTTTTGCGGTTGCGCTTGCGCGAGATCATTGAGTCCACCGCCCAGCAGGTTGAGTTTTGTGATTTGCACGAGTGTGTGAAGCTCCTGCGTAGTGCAAAAATCTGGAGGCGCGATTGCTCTGTTCTCCAGACCGAGATCGTTCTGTTCATCCGCGGTGAGCTGGATATGAGCCATCGGGCGAATGAGCTTTCCCTTCAATTGTCATGACCCTTTTCGAAAAAATCATTGCCCGCCAAATCCCCGCCGACATTGTTTTTGAAGACGAGTTCTGTCTGGCCTTTCGGGATATCTCGCCGCAGGCACCCGTGCATATTTTGTGTATTCCGAAATCGCCCATTCCGCGCGTCGGTGCCGCCAAGGAGGCTGATCAAGCCTTGCTCGGGCGACTTCTTGTTGCTGCGGCGGAAATTGCGCGAAGGGAAAACATCTCCGAAAGCGGATACCGTCTTGTGATCAATAACGGACCCCATGGTGGTGAGACCGTTCCTCATCTCCACGTCCACCTACTTGGCGGACGCCTACTGGCATGGCCACCGGGGTAGATTAAGATCGACCCATAGCCCAAAGGATCTTTTCCAGTTTTCTGAAAAAATATGGGAATGTGTGCCTTCAACGAGGGTTTTGACAAAGGTGTAATGTTCAACTTATACCAAAAGCCGCTTGCTTTTGGATTTTAAGAGAGGGGCACAGTGCGTCCCGCCTGTGTGCATTGGCATGCTCCTTGGTTCCAATGAGCAATATGCGAGCAAGTAGACCAGTATCCACACGACCGAGACGGCCTTGCCCCCTTTCTTTTGCGCTGCAAAGTCCATTTTCAAAGGGACAATGGTATCACTCTTGGGGTCGCATCCTTTGCCTTCAAGTGCTGAGCATTGATCGGGTGAAGTCGGTCAAGGACTGCCGGATGCTGAGTGAAAGTGAATTTGTTGACCTAAAAAATGGCTGCATCGATGAGAGCGAGCACATCATCAAGCAATTCTTTCGGTGCGCTTTCGATCCGCTTCATATGTCTGGAGCGGAAATCCAAAGACTTAACTTGTTCGCACATCACAAAACCAGTCAGTGACGAGCGGTCGGCCAAAGGGACATGAAAAGGCACTTCGCGATCTGTATTGGTAATTGGACAGCAGATGGCCAGGCCTGTGGCTTGATTGAAAATCTCTTTGCTGACAACTAAAGCTGGCCGGCGCCCTTTTTGTTCATGGCCGGATTGTGGGTCGAAATCCATCGCAACCAGATCTCCCTGTTGAGGAATGTAGGAGCGCATCACCAGACCTCCCGACCTTGAGTTTTCCAGACAAACTCCGCCGC
Source organism: Terrimicrobiaceae bacterium (assembly GCA_044377415.1). Classification (GTDB taxonomy): domain Bacteria; phylum Verrucomicrobiota; class Verrucomicrobiia; order Chthoniobacterales; family Terrimicrobiaceae; genus UBA967. Next base: position 1,580 of record JBILZC010000017.1, read on the forward strand.
GCTGTAATTCTTTGGCATGGCTGCGGCCAAGTCCTCAATCCGGTGACGCCCGCGAATCTTGGCTGGTGCTGCTGCTTTGATGATAATGGCATCCTTTTTTGGTGTCAGTTCGATCTCGAGCTTTGATCCAGATTGAAGGTTAAGGGCCGTGATGATCGCCTTTGGTAAGCGCAATCCCTGACTGTTGCCCCACGCTTGCAATGTTGTTGTCATTGTTTAAATGTATATCTTTTGTATAAACATTGCCAAATCTTTCCTTCATTTTTTGTCAGGATGTGCAGTTCTCATACTAAAAGCTCAATGCTTTTTGACTCATGCTGTAGCGGCGGTCTGCGACCGCCGATGGGCGATGATCCGGCGCTTATAGAGACGCCGCTACAAGTGAAAACGGCTCCCTAAACTTAATAGCCAATTGGTATTAGCGCTTCTTTCTGGCGCCGTATCGCATGCCCTTGTGGGTGCGGACGCCCTTGGCGGACTTGAGAGACGCTGTCACGTTTTCCTCGTTGAAGAGAGCGGTATAGATGTATTCGAAATTTTCGATTTTGAGACGCGGAACTTTTTGGCCGATGAAGCGCTCGATATCGAGGACATGCGGGAGTTCTTCGGCGGTCATGATCGTGAACGCTTCGCCGATGGTCTGAGCGCGACCGGTGCGACCGATGCGGTGAACGTAATCTTCCGCATGCTGGGGCACATCGTAGTTCACCACATGGCTGACCCCAGCGATATCGATGCCGCGGGCGGCGATGTCGGTCGCGACCATCACTTCATATTTGCCGCCTTTGAAGCCTTCGAGGGCCTCGACGCGCTCGGTCTGGGTGCGGTTGGAATGCAGTGTGGCTACGGAGTGGTTCGCTTTCTTGAGTTGGCGGGAAATGCGGTCGGCACCATCTTTCGTGCGGGAAAAAATGAGCACGCTGTCGTAGTTGGTCCGCTCGAGGAGGGCGAGGAGAAGGTCGAATTTCTGATCGTGCGCGACCGGATAGAGCGCATGGCTGACGGTTTCCGCAGGCGAGCGGCGGGCGCCGATTTCGATGCGCTCGGGATCTTTCAGGCACCAGGAGGAGAGTCGATCGATTTCTTCTGGGACAGTCGCCGAGAAGAGGAGGGTTTGTCTTTCTTTGGGGCAATGCTCGATGATCCGGCGCACGTCGGGCAGAAAGCCCATGTCGAGCATGCGGTCGACTTCATCCAAGATCAGAAATTTTAAGGAACTGAGATCCACCAAGCCCTGTTGAATGTGGTCGATCAAACGACCGGGCGTCGCCACGATCACATCGCACTGGCGCTTGAGGTCATCCCTTTGTTTGCCATAGCCCACACCACCGTGAATGAGCGAGACCTCGGTGTGCATGAAGCGCATGTAGTCTCGGAATGCCGTTTCCACCTGCATGGCAAGCTCGCGAGTCGGTTCCAAAACTAAGCAACGAATGCGTGGTTCGGGGTGGTCGAGCATGGAGAGCACGGGCAAAGCGAAGGCGGCCGTTTTTCCGGTGCCGGTCTGAGCGGATGCAATCAGATCGCGCCCAGCGAGAATCAGAGGGGCCGCCCGCAATTGAATGGGCGTGGGATCGGAATAGCCCATGCGTTGGGCCCCGTGGAGAACTGATTCGGAAAGGCCTAGATTTTGAAATGACATGAACCTGTAGTGTGGCCTTTATTGCGCCCTGCCGCAATCAAAACAGGCAGGGCGCATTTTCAAGGCCGGTGTTCACCCCATCCCATGGGGGCAAGTCTTAGCGGTAGAGCGTTGCACCGAGCACCTCCTGTTCGCCCGACGTCAAGCTTGGCGTCCCTAATCGGTAGGGATGGCGCGCCGTCGCCGTCAGTCTCTCGCGCCGCAGGGGCATTCCTATCCCAGAAGACGGCGCTCACGCGCCTGATGTTTGGGACCCCGGCGGCCTCCGGCTCGTAGCCTACGCCTCGGAGAGCGCGGCGTCCCTACCTTTTTAGCGATTTGCTGCAACCCTTACGTCTTAGCGGTAGAGCGGTCCGAAATTCTGACACGCACGGAAGTCCGCGCCTGTGAGATCGTCGGTACCGAATGCCGCCCAAGCGCTCGGACGGAATACCTGCGATTCGTCCAAGTTGTGCATGTAAACGGGAATACGGAGGACACTCGCCAGGGTGACGAGATCCGCGCCGATGTGGCCGTAGCTCATCACGCAGTGGTTCGCGCCCCAGTTGTTCATCACCGAGTAGACATCGCGGAAGGCGCCCTTGTCCGTGAGGCGTGGAACGAACCAAGTCGTCGGCCAAGTCGGATTTGTGCGCTCCTCGAGAGCTTTGTGAGTTTTTGGCGGCAACTCGACCGTCTCGCCTTCGGCGATTTGGAGGGCAGGGCCGATGCCATCGACGAGGTTGAGTCGGAAGATCGTCGCCGGCATTCCGCCTCGGGTGACGTAGCGTGTGCTCCAGCCGCCTCCTGGGAAATACTCGGTGATCGAAGGATGCCATGTCGTCGCCTGCAAGCAGGATTTCACTTCGGCTGGGGTAATATCCCAGAATGGCTTCATGGCTGGCTTGCCGTTGATGGATTGTTCGCCGCAGCCGTCCAGGGCCGCTGGGCCGGAATTGATGAGGTGCAAGAGGCCGTTTGCGGCGGCTCCCTTTGGCGCTTCGCCCGAAACGCGCTCGATAGCCTCGGGGCTCCAGTAGGTGCGAAGATCCGCGAAAACCTGAGCGGTATTGGTGAGCAGATGCCCGAAAAGCATGGTCACGCCATTGAGGGCATCGTTTTCCGTCGCAACAATGTGTGGTGCGCGGCGGCCATTCCAATCGAAGGACGTATTAAGAATAGCCTCCATGAAATCTCCATTCGGCATATGGTCGGTCCATTGGCGTTGGCCTTGGAATCCAGCGCAGATGGCGTGATGGCCTTGTGCTTCCTCGCCGAAGCCCTGCTTGGCCAGCTTCGGATTTCCGACCATGAGGTCACGGGCGATGAGGGCGGTTTGGACCGAGATTTCCCATTCCTTGTCGAGTTGCTTGCGACTGCGTTTCTTGCCGGTGGCGTTCCAATCCTTGCCTTCGGGGCAATTCGCTTTCACCCACTTGAGGGCCTTTTCCAGCTCAGCCTTGTCGTAGATCCCGCGCTCGATGCGACGAATGAATTCCGTCATGTCCACGGACTCGACGCGCATGCCGAGCCATTTTTCAAATAACGCGGGATCGACGATCGATCCGGCGATGCCCATGGATGTGCCTCCCATCGCGAGATAGGCGCGACCGCGCAGGGTGGATGCGGCCAAGCCGGCGCGCACGAATCGGAGGAGCTTTTCTTCGACATCCGGCGGGATCGTTTGGTCGCCGCCGTCTTGGACGTCACGGCCATAAATTCCAAAGGCAGGCAGGCCCTTTTGGGTGTGAGCCGCGAGCACGGCGGCGAGGTAAACAGCGCCGGGACGCTCCGTGCCATTGAATCCCCAGACAGCTTTGGGCGTGAGAGGATCGGTATCCATCGTTTCCGAACCGTAACACCAGCAGGGAGTCACGGTGAGGGAAACGCCCACATTTTCGCGACGAAACTTCTCCGCGCAGGCGGCGGCTTCCGCAATGCCGCCGATGCAGGTGTCCGCAATCACGCATTCCACGGGCTCGCCGGTGGAGTATTTTAATTTCGAGGAAATGAGCGCTGCTGTCGATGCGGCCATGGCCATGGTCTGCTTTTCCAGTGACTCGCGTACGCCGCCGAGGCGACCGTCAATCGTGGGGCGGATGCCAACTTTCGGGAGGTTTTTTAGAACGGGATGGATCATTGTTTTGTGGGATGGATGTTATTTGTTTTGAGCGGCGATTTGTTTGCGGCGGTAGTGTTCGTCAGGGCGATTGTCGATGCGATCGCTGACCTCGGAGGGAAGGAATTTCGGTCCGCCGACGGACAAAGTTCCGACAATGATGCGGGCCCATTTGTCGAGCATGAGGAGGATATTGAAAACCTCGGTGTCCGAGGCGCCAAGCGCTACTGGGCCGTGGTTTTCCATCAGCACGACTTTGGGAAACGAGCCGTATTGGGCATGGTGCGCGTGGAGAGCTTTGCGGAATTCGCGAGCGAGAGCCAAACCGGGATCAAGGTAGGGAACGACGGCGATGTTGCGGCCGCAGACGACGATCGCATCAGGGAAGAGATGCTTCAAAAAAGGTTTCGCGCCGTGCTCGGAGCAGACGATCGAGAGGACGGATTCCGCATGGCAATGTCCCACCCACTTCGCTCCTGCTTCAGACAAACACACAGCGTGCAGGAACGTTTCCACCGAGGGGAGCTTCGCGTTTGAGTCGACGCGGGAGGCTTCCAGAACCGCGCGAACAGTGGTGTCGTCGGCGGAGGCGTCGTCCAAGGCCGCTAGCGCAATGTCGGCTTTGACTCGCGTGATGCCGGCTTCTTCGATCGTCGAGAGACTCGCACCGGAGGCCTTGACGAGAAACGTGCCATCCCCGAGCGATGCACTCGTATTGCCCTCGCCCAGTATCGCTAGGCGTCGCTCTTCGCGACCGATCTCGCGTGAGAGTTTGATTAATTTCTGCATCGTCTCGTTCATTGGAAAAAATCTTTCTGCGTTGGGTTTTTCTGAAGCGTGCATTCGTGCCGCCGCAGATGTGCGAAATCAAACATCACCACCGCCCCCTTCCACAATAGTTTTTTTGGGTGAAGATGGTGTCGCCTGTCGCCGGTGAACATTCGTTTCGCCTTTCATTCCTCCCTTCGATGATCTATGAGGAAACCATGCGAACCATTACGAGCCGCTCACCCCGCCAGCACGGATTCACTCTCATTGAGCTTTTGGTCGTGATCACCGTCATTGCGATTTTGGCCGGTCTGGTCCTGCAAGGGGCGGGGTATGCCCAGAAAAAAGCGGCGCGCAGTCGTGCGGAGGCCGAGATCGCAGCGCTTTCGGCAGCGTTGGAGAATTACAAGTCGGATATAGGTGATTATCCTAAACTCACCAATGGCAGTAGTTCGGGAACGGCTACACCTGGCACAGGTCAACTTTATATTCTGCGAGGAGCCCTCGCTCCTGCAAATGGAAAAGTTTATTTCGAGTTTAATAAGGGAATGGGGAATTCCACCACCTACTCTACAACAACTAACCAACCTATTTTGGATCCATTCGGAGAAGGCTATGGGTATATGTACCCTGGGAATTCATCTCGTTCTGGCACCAACTTCTTCGATCTCTGGTCCAGAGCGGGCACGACCAATACCAACCAGTGGATCAAAAACTGGTGAGTATCGGCATCAGTCCCAAGATGTCGCGTATCGCTTGGTTTGTGCTCCAGTGCTTGGGCTATCTGAGTGCGTGCTAGGAACATTCCAAACGCCAACCTTCTTTCGTAAAGTTTGGCTATTAGTTCCTCCCGAGATGGAGTTATCATAGCTATGATCTAGAGCGATTTTATAAGCGCTACCCCAAGGATCAAGGTAATCGCCGCTAGAGTTTGTGCCGCCTTTGCCTTTTTTGTAGGAAGACGTCTCGAGAAAAGTGACGGTTCTAGAATTATTGGCATTACCGGAAGCTCCGCCGAGAATCGCAGTGAGAAATGATCCCACATCGCCTGTCGAATCCGAGCTTGATGAGCCAGCAGTTAAAGGCGGCAACTTCCCATATTCCATATCATAAGCCGTCACCGCCGCCGCAATCTGGACCGCGTTGCTTTTGGCATGGGTTTTCTTCGCTGAGTCCAGCGCTCCATTGACGGCGGGGAAAGACAACCCAGCCAAAATGACAATAATCGAGATGACCACAAGTAACTCCACAAGCGTGAAGGCGGCGGATTTTTTACTATTTGTTGTGGTGGGGTTGTGGCGTTCCATGCCTTCAGTTCCTAACAAAACGGTTGTCTTTGGCAATAGGGGAGTCGCTTTTCTCACCACTCGAGTCCGATAATCGTGAGGGTTGCTGCATGGTGCGGGGTGCCTGGGGCGGAGTCCTTCGAGACATTTGTTTCACCCGTCCCGTATTCGGCGGGCGCGGCGGGGTTGAGGGCTTGCCAAGGTTTTTGGGAACTCAAAAAGAATTTCACCATCCCCTCTATGGAGGGATTGAGTTCGGGAGCTTGCGTGGAGATTTCACGGCGGGGAGCTTGCGGGGCGACGAATTCCTCAGCGGCGAGTATGTGGGGCAAAGCCACGAGCAGACAGAGAAGGATCTTCTTCATAATCTCCTTTAGCATCGATGAGCTTCTCTTGCAACTCCGTCCCCGCTGTCATTTCAAAAATGTGGGCCACTGCGGAAAGGGAGGGTGGGCTGAAGTCCAGAATGCGAACTGCAATTTTGAAGAAATTAGGTTTGCGTTACTCTCCCATTAGGTGCTACTTTTCGGAAGATTCTCTTTCTTTTTTAAGTGAAAAAATATCTTGCCTCCCTTTTCTTCATTGGTGCTCTTTTAGTCCAAGCCGCGCCCTACACGTTTCCCACAGAATCTCTCAAGCCCGGTAGCGCAGGGACGCCAGGCCAGCTTGACAAGGAATTTCAAAGTCTCCTCGGCTCTGGTGTTCAATTTATCGGAAAGCCGGACATTAGAACGGCGATGATCCAAACGGATGGAAAAATTCTGATCGGTGGGACATTCCGGATTTCCGCTAGCGGCCTCAAATATTTCAATTACACCACGTCAAATTTCGTTCGTTTTGATGAATCTGTAAGAGATTATGTTCTGCAACCAACCCAGTCCATCAGTTTTACCGTGGTTTGGCGCAATCTTGCCCGATTGAACGCGAATGGAACGATTGATGCCTCGTTTGTTTCCAATTCCGCGCTCGATGTAGCGAAATCCACGCTGGATTTTAGGAATGCCCAATACAGAAACTCCAATCCCGATAAAACCACAAACGAAGCCAGCTTGGAATATGGACCAGACGGCGCTGTTTACTCGATTCTTCTCAACCAAGCTACTGGGGACCCCCTCTTTCAATACCTCGTTGGAGGCGACTTTTTGAACTTTAGCCACAATGAATATGGAAATACCGAGCCCCGCAAGCGCTTCCTTGTCATTAGGTCAGTAAAGGCGGATCAGATCAATTCTGGCGGTCTAACTCAACCCCTCGTGGAATTAACGGACAACGTTGCAGAAGGAGATGGCTTCAATGGACCGGTGCGCCGCATGCGCCGAATGCAGAGTTCTCAAATCGAACCTATTGACTATTATGTAGTAGATAGGCCAGATCGATTGAATGATAGTGGTACCGGCGATCATAACTTTGTCATAGGAGACGTTGTCCTCCAGTTGGACAACTCATTCGTCTATCAAAAAATCTCAGATAAAGCTGGATCTTCAGTGGATGATGAAGATGCAGATTGGATCAATCTTCCGAACGGTCGTCAAAAATTGTTTTTTGCAACCGGAGATTTTACCTCGTTCATTGATGACGTGGACCAGAGATACATCACTCGATTTGTCTTGAATGACGTGGGTATTGTCCTGCCCACGACCGTGGGCATTCCTTGGGTGCCACCCAAGCCTGATGGCCGCGTGTGGGATGTCGCGACGATTAATAGCCGTATTTTTTTCGTGGGTGAGTTCACATCGGTCGATAACACATTTCAAGGTAGGGAGAGTCGATACAGAATCTCGGCCATCGACGAGAACGGCGGCCTCGACAAATGGTTTGACCCCGGTGACGGATTTAATAATAAGGCCATGTCTATCGTGGCCGACCCTCAATATAAGGGCATTGGAACGGACCCGCTGGAGAATAAATTAGTCGTTGGTGGTTATTTTACCGAATACGACGGCAAGTCAGTCAATTATATTGCCCGTATTTCATTAAAATACAATCCACTATCTAATGCGAATAACCCCTCCAATCTCAAGGACGGGGCGCTTGACGAGAGCTTTCCTGCTCCAAACTACACACCATCGGGCGCTCTTATTCCCGCTTTGGGCGCAAACGGCCCGATCCGCGTGGTGACCCGCCAACCTGACGGTCGCTTCTTCATCGCGGGCGAGTTTACCACCTACAACGGCATCAAGCGCGCTGGTCTAGCCCGGTTAGAACCCGACGGTTCGTTGGATCTCACTTTTGTCCCGGCAGGGACGGCCAGTGGCATTCAGAATTTCGCTTTCGACATGGATGGCGGCCCAGGAACCGCCAGCTTGTTCGCTCGCCCCGTTGCGGTCGGCAATTTCAGCAAGCTTTTTGGGTCGAACTTCACTGGGGTGGCCCGCTTCATCGGAGGGTCGTTTCCGGTCGTGTGGTATCAACCCAATAAAATCAACGCCCCCTTTGCGGTGTCCCTTGGCGATGATAAAGCACTCAGCGTTGCCGCATCAGATAACTTTGTGGGCTACACCGGTGAGTTTGGCTTGCCGACTGGGTTGGAAGCGCTCCACTTTGAGTCGCCACAGACTCCAGCCGAGCCGTTGCTTTACCAATGGGAAAAAAACACAGGTGGAAAATGGCAGGAGATCCAAGGCGAAGTCCTGTCCTACTTGATGATCGAGAATTTCAAGCCAGAAGACGCCTCGACTTACCGAGTGCGCATCTGGAATTCCCAGTTCTCCATTTACAGCGAGACAGTGAATGTAGGTTTGCGAAACCCTTTTACGGATAAAATTCCCGACACAGGATTGCAGGTTCAAGGTCTCATTGAGGCCAATGAAACCCTCAACGGGGGGCTCGGAGGCTACATCTCGTTTACCATGACCCGCACGGGCATGGTCACCGGCACACTCACACTCGGCAATGTGGGCGGCAAGCCGGTGAAAGTCAGTTTCCGTCGCCAATACAACTTTGATACCGGACTCGAGGTGCAGATCCCGCTGCAAAACAAGAGCCCCCTCGTGCTACGCCTCAAGACCGATTTCAGCGGGACCACCTCGAATGCCACTTCATCGAATGACGTTGATTTCTCAGGCCCTGGGAACGAGTTGCTCGATAGCTTCGGCACCACGGCCGCGATCAATGCTTCGAACGTCCCTTGGACAAAGTTCATTTCCGCCAAGAGCTTTGCTGGCAACTACAACATCGGCCTCCAGACCGATACCATCGCGATGGAAGAGTTGGTCGGCACCCCGCCTGCTGAGCAGCCGATGGTTTCTCAAGGCTTCGGCTACCTGACCATGCAGGTTGCCGAAAAGACCGGCGTGGCCCGCATGGTAGGCCTGCTCGCGGATGGCACCAAAGTCACGGCATCGACCTCCGTGCGCGGCAATGCCGATGGCACCGTCACGCTCTGGTTGCCCCTCTATGCCTCCCAAGGATCTCTCTCTGGTACATTCAGCATTTTGACCGAGGCCGACGCCGATGGAGTCCTTCCCGCAGGAGCAGTGAACCCCGTATCCGCCGACCTGAAGTGGAGCAAACCCCCGGCCGTGCCGAAGTCTCCCGATGTCTCCGGCTTCTCAACCGTAGCGGTCACCGCTATTGATGGTAGCGGGCTCTACAACCCTGCCACCGCTGCCCCAAGCTCGCTGACTATCAGTGATGGTGCGTGGGCTGGCAAACCAGGTTGTCTGAATGACCCTAGCGCCGCTGTTACTTTCAGTTTTTCCAAATCAAACGGCCTCATCAACGGCAGCTTCACCGATGCCGACTTTCAAGGCCGTCCACGCAAGGTCACTTGCCAAGGGATCACCCTCACGGGGAAAGGCAGTCCCGATGTCTACGGCTTCTTTATCATGCCCAGTGCCGCTGTCAAAAATCCCGACTTCTATGTGGGCGGTCGTGTAATTGGAAACTAAAAAATCTCTGTGAACGCCTTCTTCGATTCTTTAGCCCTCCTGCCCAGACCCTTTCCAAGCACTCGCGCTACTATGAAACTTCATTCTTCCCGCAGCGTCCTTCCCGCCCTTCTGGCATTTAGTCTTGTTCTCTTTGCTTCCGTTGACGGAGCAAAAGCTACACAACATTGGATCGCTGTTAATGCCACTTCGAATTACACTGTTGTAATAGGAAATGGTTCTCAAAGTACCGTAACATTTCAATGGACACATATGGGTAATGGGTCTGTTCGTATTGATGGTTTCAATGGAAATGGAACGTTCAATGCGGCTACACCCTTGATCCCTCACCCCGATATTGATACGAGGCCTCCTGAAACGGCATGCAATACTTGTGGACCCACATCTGATCGAACTTTTAATTCGTATACTTTTGTGCCAGGGGGCCCGAACACTGGCCCCAATTCAATCATAACGCCGAGTTTTTTAAATCTATCCCCCGGCTACCTTTTCTTTGATACGGATACCAATACAGTTTGGGAGTTTGTTGAGTACTTGCGCGATTCTGATAACGTTATTACGGACTGGCAATGGAAGGTTCACAACACAGGTGATGCCCGCCTTGGTCAAGACACCCAGCTAAGTCTAGGCACTATTGTGAGAGAACAAGACGATACGGGTGTGGTTTATTACCAAAAAATAGCGAACCCAGGCACTAGCGCTTCGGATTGGATGAAGGTGAATTTTGAGATCCCCAAGTATGTGGAGGTGAATTTCACTATGAACGCCAGTGTCGGGGGGCGCAACAGCACTAGTAACATTAATACAACCCCAGCACTTGTTTCGCCGAGCAATTATACAGTCACTGAGATCGCAACCGGAGCATTTCAAGGGAATGCTAATTTATTATCAGTAGCTCTCCCATCCACCCTCACCAGCATCGGAAACCGAACATTTTTTCAATGTGCTGAATTGGGGTCTTTTAATGACGAGGGCGGGATTTTTATTCCAGCCGGCGTGACGAATATTGGCAGCCAGGCCTTAGGCAGGTGTAAAGCGCTGAAAAGCATTTTAGTGCATGAGCTCAACCCTTCGTATAGTTGGCTAGATGGTGTGTTGTACAACATAGATCGGACGGAGTTAGTACAATACCCGAGTTCCAAGCTGGGAATGACTTACACGGTACCCCCCACAATAAAAGAAATTTTGCCCTATGCTGTTGAAGCTAATCCCTACATTGTCTTAGTGGAAATGGGGGATAGTGTTGAAAAAATCGGGGCTGACGCATTTAGGAATCTAGATAGTCTAGTGGTAGTAAGGTTTGGAAAAGGTGTTGGAAGTGCCAATGGAACCATTGGAGACAATGCGTTTGCAGACTGTTACGCTCTAGGGTCTGCTGTTTTCGCTGGAGCATCACCTGCCAACATTGGAAATAACGTTTTTAACAATGCAGATGCAGGGTTTACAATCCAACATTTTGCCAGTTATGATTTTACTGCTTGGACCGATGCAAAAAAAGGCCTCGCGGCCGACAAGACCCTAGGAGGGGTCTTTGGGGTGACACTGATTGATCAGGTAGGAGACTTTACTTTTTTGACCGATGCAACAACCGGAATGACGACTCTCATGGAGTATAAAGGCACTGGCGGCAATGTGACCATTCCAAGTGTGTTCGGCAATACTAGTGTGCGCGAGATTTTTAAGAACGCTTTTCTAGGTAAGATAGGCATCACATCGGTCAGCATACCCAACTCCGTCTCCAAAATAGGCGCTAATGCATTTAGAGGGGTCACTACGCTTGCTAATGTGACATTTGGGAGTGGTCTCTCCTCGATCGGAGATAGCGCCTTTATGGATTGCGATGAGTTGACATCTGTGAATATAAACCCCGCTATCTCATCGCTTGGGAATGGGACTTTTTCTTCGTGCGATAAGCTTGGGAGCATTATTGTAGATAAAAACAACCCTACATTTCGATCTGTAAACCAAAAGAACATTGAAACGGGGGTTGTTTTTAGTAAAGATTTAAAGGAGATTTACGCTTACCCCGCTGGTAAATCGGACAGTACTTACACGATCCCTGATGGGATTCAAACGGTGCGGGAACGAGCTTTTGAGGGGAATGTCTACCTTGCGCAGGTGGAAATTCCCAATAGCGTGACTACGATTGGAGTTCAAGCCTTCTACAACACTCTGGCTCTATCTTCTGTACGCTTAGGAACGGGGGTAACAACAATTAATAAGGAGGCTTTTGCGGGCTTGGTTTCGCCGCTCATTTCCGCCACGTTTCTGGGCAATAAGACCATGACAGTTAACCAAACGGGAACTGGCATATTCGGTGGTGCCCTTGGAGATTTTAAAGTCTACTGCCTGCCTCAATATAAGTTGGGCTTTGGAATTACTGGCAACTCGACAAATGGAACTTGGACCCCCGATCATATTAATTACCCGAACTCGAGTTATCCCGTATACATTATCCAGGAAGTCGATGATTTTGAAATCACTGAAAACAATGGCACTGCAACCATAAAAAAATATTCAGGTCTTGGAGACACAATCACACCTGATACATCAATTAGCCTAGACTCTTTGCCGGTGGATTACACATTTTCCGATATTTTCGCAACTTACGAATTTTTCTATAACAATCCGCTTCTTATAGCCCAGATAGGGGATTACGTTTATGATGGAGTATCAAAAAAAATCTATATAGTAGCTGGAAACGATGATGGCAATAGGGCTTTTGTTTTAGTAACACGTCTCAATCTGCCTTCCACTGTAACAATCCCACTTGGTCAAACGGTGGGAGAGCAAGATGGGTCTGTATACCAAAAAATCGCAAACCCAGGCACAAACGCTGGAGACTGGATCAAAGTGGACTTTGAGATTCCAGAAACGCTTGCAGGATTGCAGGTGACATCGATTCAAGAAGGGGCATTTGAGGACAAGGATATTATTAACTCGGTTGTGTTGCCAACCTCAGTAAAAACACTGGGTGATCATGCGTTTCGTGGTTGCGATAACATTACCGCAGTTTTCCTTCCTTCAGGCGTTATTGTCTATGGAAACGGGACCTTTGCCAACTGCGGGAAGCTTGAAAAGATCTATGTTGATTCTGGCAATACGGCATTCACCTCGACCAATTACCCAGATATTAACTATGGCGTGTTGTTTGATAAAACCATGAGCACGATTGTTCAATATCCCGCTGGACGTCAGGTATCTTACTACACGACCCCAAGCACAGTCAAAACCATCAAAAAAGAAGCTTTTGCGGGAAATATGTATCTCAATTACCTGAAAACGGCCGACGCGTGTGAGACAATTGAAAAAGAGGCTTTTAATGGGAGTATGAGCCTCGCAAATGTAGCCCTTGGGAATGGGGTCAAAAATATCTACGAGGGAGCTTTTACGGATATATCGTCGCTCGCTCAGGTCACATTCCAAGGTAAAGCTCCGACATTATGGACTATTAGTTCCAACGGATCAGTTATCAGTTCCAACGGATCAGTGGGTGACTGTTTCGATAGCAACGCGAAGATTCGCTACTATCCTGGTACGAGTGGTTGGGTTTCATCAAACGGAACTATTTCAATTTGGAGCGGTCTTGTGACGCCGATCGGGAACTGGAACTCGGGTCTTTATAAAACCACCAATGGTTTCCGTGCCGTAGGGACGATCGATCAGGCTGTTTTTAACAACGACTTAGGTGGGCTAATCGATATTTCTGTGAACAGAAATGGCATCGCAACGGGTGCAATCAGGATGGTTGGAACAAGTGGAGTCCCAGCAACCCACCGATTTATCAAAGGTCTTGACGATGAGGGAGCATTGAGTGTGGCTATAAAACGTCGAGGGGAGAGCGATCTCCTTGTGAACCTTGAATTGGATGTTACGCTAGCGCCAAGTCAGTTCACATTTCTGGCAAGCAGCAACACTCTTAGCGCAGAAGATGAGATCGCAACGATCAGTGCGAATTCAGTGTCATGGAACGCCAAAAACCCCGCCACTCCGTATCAGGGTTACTACACAGTCGGGTTGGAAACGGCGGCAGCGGACTTGATACCAAAGATTGGCACCAAACCCGTGGTGTCTAAAGGGCATGGTTTCCTTGCGCTCAATGTCGCGCCGGCCACTGGCGCAATGAGATTTTCTGGTGTACTTGCCGATGGAACTAAGGTCACGGGATCAAGTGTCGTCGATGGCGTGGGTGGGGTGCCAATGTTCATTCCGCTTTATACTTCCAAGGGCACGCTGTTCGGCGAAATGTCGATTTCCAAAGCAACAGGCAAGCCCGTTGCGGCTGATCTGTCTTGGAGCAAGCCAGCAGGCGTCCTAAGATCACCGAATGCCAGTGGGTTTGACAATGTGTCGCTCACGGCCATAGCGGGAAGCGGAGCTTTCACCATCCCTACGACGGCGAACTTTAACCCCATCACATTGAAATTCAGTGCTTCAAATTGGTCGGGAGATCCTGCGGTTCTAAGCGATTTCAATCAAGGATTCGAAGTGAGTATGGGGCGGATTTCCCCAAAATCACCTATTGTCAATGGTGTCACAGCCACTTGGAATCTGCGCACGGGCCTCTTCCAGGGGGCTTTTAAAGATTCACTTTCTCGCACGGGCCTCTTCCAAGGAGTGATGCTCAACAATGGGGCTGGTCTGAAACTTCGGGGCAACTTCCAACTTCCGAACACGGCAACCTCGCCCACATACTACCTAGGTGGAACTGTGGAAAATTGACCGTAAAACGTCCTCATCCTTTTTACGTTGGAAACTGGGAGCTCCGTGTTGTGGGTGGAATAGTTTCATCTCGATTTCACTAATGGAGTATATCGCCATCTCCAGTTCTTGACTGTGAGGCAGGAAGTCTTTTAGTTATTTGTTTCCAATGCCGTTTCGAATTTCACTGATATGTCTCGCCGTGCTCTTGGCGACCCACTTGCCTGTGTGCGGTCAAACGCCTGAGCCGAGAGAAACTCCCGCTGCAACGAATCCGAGGCAAGTGGTCAATGCGGAGACGACCACTGATGAGCAAGTGCAATTCGATGCGGCCAAGGCGGTGGATGACGCTGGATCAGCTTCCAAGGCGGTTTCGAAATACCGTCGGTTTATCAAAAAAAATCCGGCGTCTCCGCTGGCGGTTCAAGCGCAATATCGCATCGCTGAGCTATACGAATCCCTTGGCGAGCCAGCAAAGGCGTTTGAGGCCTATCAAAAACTAGTCACTCAATATCCTGATACCCCGAATTTCGAGAAGGCGATCGGGCGTCAGGTTTTGATTGCAAACGAATTTCTAGGTGGGAAAAAAACCAAGTTTCTCGGTTTGGAAGTCGTTCCTGGTTCCGAGCGCGCGGAGGAGATGTTTGCCTCGATCATAAAAAACGCGCCTTACAGCAAAAACGCACCCGTGGCGCAGTTCAATCTGGCCCTCAGCCATGAGCGCCAAGGCAAGCTCAAGGAAGCCGCCGCCGCTTATCAGAAGGTCCTCGACAACTATCCGAACAGCTCCATAGCGGACGACGCCCTGTATCAGATCGGCTACATCTACATGAGGGTCGGGGATAGCGGAAAATCCGAAGACCTGACGTCACTCATCACGTCCAAAAACACGTTCGAAGATTTCCTTCTGCAGCATCCTAAAAACGAAAAAGCCGCCCAAGCCCGCGAGAATCTGAAGAAAATGTCGGAAAAGGAATCCTCCGACATCTTTGACATTGCGAAATTTTACGATCGTTCAAAAAACTATCGCGCAGCGGCTATCTACTATAACGATGTGATCCGCCGCTCGCCAGGCACGGAGTATGCGAAACTGGCCAAGGAACGCGTTCAAGAATTGCGCAATGAGGCGGGGGATGATGCCCTGCGCACAGGGCCAGAAAAGGCCGAAACCGGCGAGAAGGCTTCGCTTCGTCGCCGCCTGCAGGCGCAAGTGGAAACCTCGGCCCTGGCTGACTTCAATGGCCCGCCCCGCCGCGATATCGTGCCGGACGAAGTGCCTGTCGCCAACAAGCCCAAGCTCCGCACGGGATCGAGAGATGTCTCCCCGATGCCCTCCATCGAGCCCGCCCTGCCCACTCCATGAAGTCTTTCTCCGTTCTCCTTCTTGCCTGTGTGATTCTCGTCTCCGGTTGTGGCTATAAGCTCGGGGAGGTGCGCCCCACGGCGATGCGTTCGGTCCGAACTCTTTCGGTGCCCAATTTTAAAAATGACACCTTCGAGTCTCGTGTCGAGGTGCTCTTTGCGGATGCGCTCGTGAAGCGCTTGCAGCAGGATGCCACCTACCGGTTGGTCAATTCCAACGAGGCCGATGCGATCCTGAGTTGTACGATCACCAGTATTCAATCGACTTCGTTGCGGTCGGTTGTTTCCGATGTTCTGGCGACGAGGGAATTCGGTTTGATTGTGAATGCCAAGTATGAGGTCGTCGACCAAAGTTCCGGCACCGTTCTCATGCAAGGAAGTGCATCCGGAAAATCTTCCTTCTTCAGTGGAAACGACCTTCAAACCTCGAAGCAGCAGGCCCTCTCCAATGCGGCTTTGGATCTGGCCGACAAACTCACTGCGCAGGTCACCGAGGGTTGGTAGTATCGGGCTACTCCGAGATTTTTTTTGACAGGATTTCAGGATGAACAGGATTTACAGGAATGGCTTTCCGGAACGGAGTGGCTGCGTAAAATTAATCTGCGTTCGGTGCCCGCGCCTTCGGAGCTTCCTTCGCTCGAGTTTCCCTGTGCTGAACGCGGCCTAATTCTGTGCTGACCATCGTTCCCACACCTATCGGCAACCGTCAGGATATCACGCTGCGAGCGCTGGAGGCCTTGCAGACAGCTGATGTCGTTGCCGCCGAGGATACCCGACACAGCGGCATGCTCCTGCAGCACCTGGGAATCAAAAAACCCTTTGTGAGTCTCCATGAGCACAATGAGGCCGCGCGCGTTGAGGAGTTGGCCGCGCGCATGGCATCGGGAACGAAGATCGCCTTGATCACGGATGCCGGAATGCCAGGAATCTCCGATCCCGGCCACCGCCTCATCAAAAGCTGTATCGAGCGTGGACTGCCGGTCACAGTTTTGCCCGGCCCGTCGGCTGTCATCACCGCGCTGGTGGGATCTGGGTTTCCGACCGACCGGTTTTTCTTTGGTGGTTTCCTGCCCGTGAAGAGCGGGCGTCGGGCCAATGAGATCGCGCTGGCGGCGGCGAGATCCGAGACGAGCATATACTTTGAGTCGCCCCACCGGATCGAGCGCACGCTTGAAGCGCTCCATGGGGCTTGCCCTGACCGACCCGTCTGCGTGGCCCGCGAACTCACGAAGACTTTCGAGGAGTATCGCCGTGGATTGCCCGCTGAAGTGCTCGCACATTTTCAGAAACATCCGCCCAAGGGAGAAATCACACTGGTGATTTCTGCTGATGGGAAAAAAAGAAAACCGGATGTCGAGGATCGCGAGGCATGATCGAGGGACGGAGGCTGCCGCCCCTTCTGCCGCATCAGCGCGGGATTCGCGTGGGTATCATCCTCTCTGTGCTTCTGGTGCTAACCGGGTGTTATTTTTCGGGGAGTGCAGTATTCCAATGGCCGTGTGTCTTTCATGCGGTGAGCGGACTCCCTTGTCCGCTTTGTGGAGGCACGCGAGCGGCGCGCGCCATTTTGCACGGCGATCTCCCAAGGGCGCTGCGGCTTAATGTCACCGCGCTCCCTGCCCTGGTTGCTCTGATCGGTGTTGGATTGCTTTGCGTTTGGGAAGTGCTGCGCGGCAGAGCGCTGGCGGATTGGACTGCGCTCCTGCAAAGGAACGCGCGGTGGATCCCTCTTGTGATACCTCTGCTATTGGCCTGGTGGATTCCGCACCTTATCGGTGCGGTGAAAGCCTCGAAGTCGGAGTTGGTGGATTTCAAAAACCCGATCGCTGCGAGGCTCCGGAGCTGGCTCGTAAGCCCACCCTGAGGGCGAGAGGATCAAACTCGGCTGAAGCGTGCGATGAGTTCGATCTCGGCAGTTTGCGGGAACATATCGACCGGTTGCACGCGCTCAAGGGCGTAGGTGGGCATGAGTTTTTTTGCATCCCTAGCAAAGGTGGCGGGATCGCAGGAAATATAAACAAGCGTCTCCGGCGGGCGGTTGAGAATCGTGTGAACGACGTCGGGTGATAGGCCCTCTGATGGCGGATCGACAAGAAGGACCACATGGGAATCGGTCGTTGCGGGGAGGGAGTCCCGGAGGTGGTTTTCGACCGAGCCGGAGATGTAGGTTTCCTTTTCCGTCGCATCCCTGCGCGCGGCCCGAACAGCGGCATCACTCCACTCGATGCCGATGATCTTTTGAAATCCGGAGAGCAGTTTTTTGGAGAAAAAGCCCGCGCCGCAATAGGCGTCGACTAGGAGATCGCCGCTGGGAGCCATTTCTAGGGCCATTTCGGCGAGTAGTTCCGCCGCACCATCATTCACTTGGGAGAAGCCTTTCTGCTCCGATTTTTCGCGCAGCGTGATGCGGGAATCATAGCGCGGTTGAGATGCACGTAGGGCGGCGAGTTCGGCGTTGACGTTGTCGCTTCCGAGCGGGCAGGAAACGACATCCACGAGTTGATGGGATTTGCGGTGATAAAAGCCGATTTGCCCTCGGTTCACATGAACCGACAGGCGGTTGCGGTATCCCCAAGTCTGTGGCGAGGCCAGCATGGGGAGGACTTCAGCGGTGGTGATGCCTCCCACACGGCGAAGCAAATCCGAAACCTGCGTGGTTTTTGTTTCAAGCTGCATGGCGTAGTCCATGTGTTGATAGGAGCAACCGCCGCACTCGCCAAAAACGGGGCACTTTGGAACAAGGCGACGAGGCGAGGCCTCGAGGATCCTTACCAAATCAGCCTCTGCGTGGTTTTTCTTTGATTTCACCACTTGCACGAAGACGCGCTCGCCGGGCAATGTGCCGTGAACAAAGCATACCCGTCCATCCGGCAGTCGTCCCACACCCGCGCCACCGTAGGCGATACTTTCAATTGAGATAGTCGTTTCCAAGCTGGGCAGGGTAATTCGTTATCGAGCATTCGACCAAACAAAACGTTAACCCGAAAACGGATATTCGACAGAATTGACAGAATTTAAAAATTGGACGGAGAGATTTGCCTGCACGCAGAGAGAAGGCGTGCCGTCTATTCTGTGAATTTTGTTCATTGATTCGGCTGCGCCTCACCCTTGCGGGCCTGGCTGCGAGAGTCGTTCTAGGCTGCACTTCGATTCTGGCTCAAATTTCTTCAAAAGCTGGATTCGAGATTGACGCTTTTTTTGCAGTTGGAGAATGGATTTTCCCTTTCCCCAAAGCGAAGCGGGGTTAGAGATAAGATATGTATTTCGCCTACCGCCGCTGGCTGATCTCTGTTGCGATCCTTCTCACGCTCGCCTTGCCTCTGCTGGCACAAATCCAGAAGGGAGAGACCTTGGTCAAAGCGACCTTGATTGCAGATACGGCAGCGGTTGTTCCCGGGAAGGATTTTCAAGTCGGTCTGCTTTTGGAAATGGCTCCCGATTGGCACACCTATTGGGAATACAGCGGCGACGCGGGTTTCCCGACCCGCGTGCAATGGAGTTTGCCGGAGGGATTCCACGCCGGACCCATCCAGTGGCCCTCCCCTGAGGCGAAACTCGAGCCAGGTGACATCCAAACCTACGCCTACGGGAACCGCGTCCTTCTCCTGACCAAGATCACGCCGTCAGCAACCGTGTCGAGCAGCGTGACGATCCGAGCCAAGGCTTCCTGGCTCGCTTGCAAGGACACCTGTATTCCGGGTGAAGCGGATGTTCAGTTGGTCTTGCCTGTGGGGGCATCTGCGTCGCCCGATAATGTGGCGATCTTTGAAGAATATCGCAGTCAGATCCCTGTCGCCGCCGCGCCCCCATTCGCGCTGACCTGGCAGAGAAACGGGAAAATCCTTCAACTTAAGGTGGGCGGGTTGCCTCCCGCGACCGCGCTGGGGCTTTACCCTCTTCCCAGATTGGATCAAGCCGTGGGACACCCCAAGAGCGTTGCTCCTGACACGATGGAACTGAGCGTCGAGGGTGGTTTCCGTGGAGTTTTAGCTGTAGGGGAAGGTGCATCGCGGCGGTCGTGGTTGGTGGAGGAGTCGCCAAGTTCGGGGGCTATCGAGAAGGCCACCGTCGCTCCTATGGGACTCTGGTTGGCGTTATTCTACGGGTTTCTGGGCGGGATGATTCTCAATCTCATGCCGTGTGTGCTGCCGGTGATATCGCTCAAAATCTTCGGATTCATCCAACAGGCGGGGGAGTCGCGGTGGAAGATTCTGTCGCACGGCATCGCCTTCATCGGCGGCATCTTTGCATGGTTCCTAGGATTAGCGGCCGTCATTATCGCACTCAAATCCGGCGGGAGCGAGGTTACGTGGGCCTTCCAGTTTCAAAACCCTTGGTTCAACATTGTGATGGGGACAGTGGTTTTTGTTTTTGCCCTGAATCTCGCCGGGGTCTTTGAGTTCCTTCTTCCGGGTCGTACGGCAACGGCTTTGGAAGCGGCAGGATCAAAGGGAGGCCACACGGGGTCTTTTTTTCAAGGGGTCTTTGCGACCCTTCTAGCCACACCCTGTACGGCTCCCTTTCTAGGCAGCGCCTTGGGGTTTGCATTCAGCCAGTCGGCGGCAGTGATTGTCGCCATGTTCGCGTCGGTGGCTGCTGGCATGGCATTGCCCTACCTGCTTTTGACGGCCCAACCGGGGTGGATGAAATTTTTGCCGCGTCCGGGAATGTGGATGGAGCGATTGAAGCAGTTTATGGCCTTTCCGCTTTTCGCAACGCTCATATGGATTTTTTCAATCCTCGGTGGTCAACGCGGCTTGGATGGGATGATCGCGTATGCGGGGTTCCTTCTTTGCCTTGGCCTTGCATGTTGGGTTTATGGGGCCTTCTGCGGACCGGTGGGACGTCATCGGTTCCTTGCGCTCTGCATTATTGCGACGCTCTGCATTGGCGGGGGGTGGTATTTCCTAGGTCAGAAATTTGCCCATGCAGGAAAAAAGGATACGAACGGCATAGATTGGGTTCCCTTCAGCCAAGCGCGATTGCAGGCCGAGTTGGCGGCGGGTCGATCCGTATTTCTGGATTTCACCGCCGACTGGTGTATCACCTGTAAGTTCAATGAGCGAACGGCGATCGATACGGCCCTCGTTCGAGCGCTTTTTGATTCCAAGAAAGTAGTGTCGATGAAGGCCGATTGGACAAACGCCAACCCCGAAATCACCGCTGCTCTCCAAAGTTTCGGACGCGTGGGGGTTCCCTTTTACGTGATCTATCCGAGTGGGAGTGGGAACACGCCCGTCGTGCTTCCCGAGCTTCTCACTGAGTCGATTTTGGCCGATGCCTTGAATCGTCTTCCGTGACAGCTTGCGTAAGCGAAATCGCCGTGGCAGTTTTTTGATCTATGAAAAAATCACTTCTCCTTCTGATGGCGCTGGCGGGATTTCTTCACGCTGACGTCGAGCTAGGCCAATCGGCGCCTGATTTCACTCTCCCGAATTGCGAGGGCAAACAAACGTCCCTCTCCGATTTTAAGGGAAAGGTGGTCGTGCTCGAATGGATCAATCCAGGGTGCCCGTTTGTCAAAAAACACTATGTCTCCGGCAATATGCAAAAACTCCAAAAAGAGGCTGCCGAGAAGGGAGTGGTTTGGATTTCTATTTGCTCCTCCGCTCCCGGAAAACAGGGTCACATGGCTGTGGGAGACGTTGCCAAATCGTGTGCCGAAAATGGCTCCCAAGCGACAGCCTACGTCCTCGATGAGGACGGGAAAGTCGGTCGAACCTATGGAGCCAAGCGCACGCCCGAGATGTATGTGATCAATGCAGAGGGGGTTCTGGTTTATCACGGCGCGATCGATGACAAAAAGTCTCCGGATCCTGCGGAGATCGCTGATGCCAAAAATTATGTTCAAGCGGCGGTTGCGGAAACGCTGGCAGGGAAACCGGTTTCCGTTCCGAGGACAGAGGCCTACGGATGTTCGATTAAATACGGAAACTGAACCGGCGCAGGGTTCGATGAAGCCCTATCACAAAGACTAGGGAGTGGTCGTAGCGGGTGTGGTTCTTGGAGCGAGTGATGGCGCTGGAGTGGCTATGGGAGGGCCTGCCGGAGTGGCTGCGGGAATGCCTGCCGTAGGGGGTGTGGGAATGCCTGCCGGAGTGTTTGCGGGAGCGGTTTGGATCGGTGCTGGGAGATCCAAGGCGATGAGTTCGGACATGGTCACAAACTTGTAGCCTTTGGCGCTGAGAGTGTCGAAAACAGCCGGCATAGCTTGCACTGTGGACGGGTGGATGTCGTGAGCTAGGATGATGGCCCCGGGAGCGGTTTTTTCTGTGATGAGTTTGGTGACATGCGCGGCGTTGCGGATTTTCCAATCCAAAGAATCGACCGACCACAACGCAACAGTGAGCCCGAATTCTTCGTTGAGACGTTTGGTGATCGAGGCATTGATGGCGCCGTAAGGGGGACGCATGAGGGTCGTTTGAATGCCTGTGGCCCGATGAATGGCGTCATTGGTGTCAGCGATCTCTTTTTTTAAAGCGTCGGGAGCGAGCCTGGTGAGTTGGGGATGAGCCCAACTATGATTGGCAACCTCATGGCCCTCGGCAACGATACGTTGAGCAATCTCAGGGTATTCGGCGACGTTTTTGCCAACGAGAAAGAAGGTCCCCTTGATGCCGCGTGCTTTCATGATGTCTAAAAGCATAGGGGTCAGCTTCGGATGGGGGCCGTCATCAAAGGTCATGGCGATCTCGGAACCCGCGACATGGCACTTGTTATAGGTGGCTTTTCTTGGGGGCAGGGGCGTTGGAGTGGGGACTGGGGTTGGGGTCGGCGTGGATACCACCAAAGGAGCTGTGGCAACGGTCGGGAGGCCTGTGATAGCCGACTCGCCAGGGATCGTTGGGCGCGTGGAAAGTTGAGCCTTGGCAGCCAAGGACGCCGCTGTGAAGAGGACAATGGCAACAGAGAAAGTCAGTGCCGCGAATGACCAGATTTTTAGTTTCATGGTGATAGGGGGCAAGCTCGCACAAGAGTATTCGAATTCACAGAAACTTTTAGCTTACGCAACGGGTTCAAGGTTTCCACTGAAGTTGGGTGCCGTTGGGAAGAAGTCGTGCAGCACGGATGATGTCCCAATTGGAAACCCGAAATCCCCCAAGGCTTTCAAAGGTGTTCATTTCCGAGGGCTGGCTGGTCCCGTGGAGTCCAAATGGAAGGGGATCTGTATCGCCGCCCTTCGCCAGATTGATCCAAAGGACACCGGCAGGGTTATTCGGGCCGGGCGGGAGGACTTGAGCTTTGGCAACCGTGGATGGAGCAGGGGTGGGGGTGGGATTTGGGTTGGTATAGAACGGACTGGTTGATTCCACTTGGTTTACTCGCGGTTCTTGGTGTGTTGCCAAAGATGGGCGCGAAATCGAATCTAGGATTTTCCATTCCCCGCGACCGCTCAAGCCTGGGCGGGCCTTGGAAAGCGGCATCGCAGCCACAAGCTTCCCAGCTTTGCGAATCTCGAGCACGGACATTCCCTTGATGCATGCGGTTACTATTTGAGCTGGGTCGGACGCAGGCTGAAGGGAATGGACAGGGACATTTTCGATCTCAAACGGGGTTATATTCGGAACGCGAAAGGAAGCGCCGACGGAAGGATGGGGGCCGAGCACGGGATTGATTTTACGAAGAAATGACTCATCGCAGTGGAAACGCTCCGCCACAAATTCCCATGGGGAGCGGTATGCCAGGAACGAAGCGGATACCATTTCATTGTAGGCGGG
Source organism: Terrimicrobiaceae bacterium (assembly GCA_044377415.1). Classification (GTDB taxonomy): domain Bacteria; phylum Verrucomicrobiota; class Verrucomicrobiia; order Chthoniobacterales; family Terrimicrobiaceae; genus UBA967. The sequence goes on from JBILZC010000017.1 coordinate 25,045, forward strand.
AGGTGGCGGAACGGGAGACTTGTGTGACGAGATGAATCGAAAGTCGGAGGCCCGGAGCGTGTAATCCGTCATAGGCGATGTGATCCCCGTCGATGCAGGAATTTCTCCGTGCTCGCTCTGGTAAAGATGAAGAATCCTTTCAAAATCCGCGTTGGGAAAGTCGGTGATCGGGCCGGTCGAAAACCCTTGGCGGTCGAGAAAAACCCGTTGGGCAAGGATATCGGTGGGAGCAGGCGTAGCGGGAGAGGCTGTTTCCTTGCTTGGTGTGACTATTGTGGCGCGGCGCTCCTGCGGCGGTGGGATTTGGAGGATCTGGCCGATTTGGATCAGATCTCCCGAAAGCTGATTGTGTTTGATCAAATCGCTGGTGGAGACTTTGAATTTTCTGGCAATGCGAACCAGGACGTCACCTTTTTTGACTTCGTAGGTGGAAGTCATTGGGGCGGCAGCATGGGGCTGCACAGCGGCGGGTATCGCTTGATGGGTCGGAATGTCCCGGAGGCGAAGTCCCCATTCCGAATCCTCCTGCGATTGGACGCTCCACTTCCATTTCACCGCGAGATCCAGACCTGGTTCAATACGAGGCCGTGCGGGCGTCTTGGCCAGCAGAGGATCGCTCGCGAAACTGAAAAAAATCAGCATCGCCGATAGGGTCGCAAAAATTTGAGAATAAGGGTTCATTGCAAAAAAATCAGGAGCGAGGAGCCAGTAACATGGCTCGCTTGGCTTGAAGTGTGGCTTCTATGGCCGTGAGGGATTGCGTGTTCACGACATCGTCTTTTGTTAACCAGCCTTTGCGGGCAATGCCGACACCAAAAATAATGTCCTGAAGCCCCTCGGTCGTGTGGGCGTCGGGATTGATTGAGCATTTAACGCCCTTCTCCCGTGCAAGCGGCCACCATCGCCAATCCATATCCAATCGACGGGGATTCGCATTGAGTTCAATGATGGTTCCCGTTGCGGCGGCGGCCTCAATGATGGCGGGAATGTTGAGTTGATAGGAGTCACGGCTCAGGAGGAGCCTTCCGGTGAGATGCCCGAGCATGGTCACATGGGGATTGGATATGGCCCGAATGATGCGGGCTGTCATCTCTGGTCCAGGCATGGTGAAGGAGGAGTGGACGCTCGCAACCACATAGTCGAGTGAGGCGAGGATCTCGTCCGAGAAATCAAGGGAACCATCCTTGAGGATGTCGCATTCAATGCCGGTGAAAATACGGAAATCGGGATCAAGGGCGTTGAGTTCACGGATTTTTTCGACTTGGGCCGCGAGACGTTTTTCATCGAGGCCATTCGCTTGATACGAGCTTTTGCTGTGGTCCGCGATGCCGATGTAATCGAGTCCGAGTTCCTTTGCGGCATGGATCATATCCTCCAGCGAAGCCCTGCCATCGCTCGCGGTAGTATGGTTGTGGAAAGTGCCGCGAAGGTTCGACCATTCGATAAGGCGCGGAAGCTTGTGTCTTTCGGCAGCCTCGATTTCCCCCATGTTTTCACGAAGTTCGGGCTCCACGGAGTCCAGTCCAAGCGCGCGGTAGATGTCGTTTTCCTCGTGGATTTCGGGAATGGGCTCGAGGAGTTCCTTGCCCTCTGCGGGACTGAAGCGGTATTCGTTCAGCGACCATCCACGAGCGAGAGCGCGTGAACGCATACGAACATTGTGCTCTTTGCTGCCGGTGAAGTAATTCAAGGCAAACGGGAATTCCTCGCCGCGAACCACGCGGAGATCGCACTGGATGCCGCTTTTGAGGAGCACGCTCGATTTGGTAGCTCCATTGGCTAGGATCGACTCAACCAAGGGATGAGTGGTGAAAAAGGTCATCACGCTCTCCGGGTTGCGTGAGGAAACGATGAAATCCAAATCGCGGACGATTTCCTTTTTGCGTCTAAAGCTGCCTGCGATCTGTGCGAGATTGACATCGGGATGAGTGCGCAGGTCTTCGAGAAGACTCGAAACGAGTGCGGCAATATCTCCAAACCGGAACGCGCCGGCAAACTTCCGGATGTGTTCGATCGCTTTGAGAATATTCGTCGCCGTTTTTTCGCCAAATCCGGGGAGTTCGGCCACAGAACCGCTTTTGCAGGCGCGCTCGAGCTTGGTGATCGAGTCGATGCGCAAAGTATCCCAGAGGACTTTGATTTTTTTTGCTCCTAATCCCTGCAGTTCGAACAGCGTGAGAATGTCGGGAGGGAATTCGTCGCGAAGGTTGTCGTAGTAGGCGAGGCGACCGTTGGTCGCGAGTTCGGTGATTTTTTCGCCCGTGGCCTTGCCGATTCCATCGACAGCGGTGAGCCGATCTTCGGCAATCAGTGTTTCAAGGGGTTCGGAGAGGGTCTCCAGCGCGCGCGCGGCATGAGTGTAGGCGCGGATTTTAAAAGGGTTCTCGCCTTTGAGTTCCAGGAGGCGGGAAATATTTTCGAAAATGGCAGCGATTTCGTCCTTGTTCATTTGAGATAGGTTTGGAGTCGGTTGCGCCAGCCAGGGAGCCACTGAGCCTCATTGCGGGCGGGGGGAGAGTTTTTAACGCGACGGGTGAGAACCTCGTCGGCGGCACGCGCAAAGGAGGGAAGAGCGGGGGCGGAAGGGTTCATGTTTTCGAGAACCTGCAAAAGCCCCCAACCGGCTCCGTTGTAGCGTTCCGAGAGATTGATTCCCTCGCCTTTGAAGTTCACGTAATCCATCAGCGCGTAAAATCCGAGAGGCTGTGCGGCGACACGTTCAAAGTTCGAGCGAACCTGAGAGGATTTTGCGGGGCTGGTGGAATGCAGCATTTTCGGAAGAGCCGATTCCAGTCGCAGCGCTGCGTAGCGGGCTTGTAGGGCTATGGATTTGGAGAGGAGGTTTCGCAATTGGGTGAGCCGAGGGCCATTCAGATCCCCCACAAAGGCCGCTCGAGTTTCCCAAGGGCAGGCGCCAAGCATCCAAGGGGCGACGTCAGCCCCATTTGAAGCCAAATATTTAGCCAATCCCGGCCAACTCTCCTCGAACGGACCACGCTTTCCGGGCGGATACCAGATAAAGTGGGCGATTCCGAGGGAGGGGAATGCCTCGCCTTTGTTCCATGAGGTAAGGCCGGAAATGGTGCCGGCACATTCATTGGCCCAAATCCGCTTGCCGATTTCGAGGGCTTGCTTATCCGTGAGCTTCACACTCCCCGCTTGGGCAGAGAAAAGCGGCATTAAGACGAGCGCAAAAAGGACAGTCCATTTCATAGAAGATAAGTAACGGGAATGTCGCCCGAAGCGACGACGCCATTTTAATGCTCGCATGTCGGCGGAAGCGATGTTTGGCGTCTGGCCCGGAAAAACTCCTGTATCAAGTGGAGGCATTCTTCCGCCATGACGCCGGGTGTGATTTCGCTGCGGTGATTCAGTTGCGGCATTTGAAGGATATTCAAGAGCCCACCGGCTCCACCGCCCTTGGCATCTGGGCATCCAAAAATAACCCGTCTCAGGCGGGCGTGGACGATCGCGCCGGCGCACATTGGGCAGGGTTCCTTCGTTACGTAGAGGTCGCAGTCAGTGAGTCGCCAATCCTCCATGGCCGCCTCGGCTTGGGTGATGGCCAGCATTTCGGCATGTGCGGTGGCATCCTTGAGCATTTCGACTTGGTTCCAAGCACGGGCAATGATCTGGCCTTCGCGCACGATCACGGCTCCGACTGGCACCTCATCCGCGGCAAAAGCCCTGCGTGCCTGTCGCAAGGCTTCTCTCATGTAATATTCATCGTTGGCAATTTCCACGTCTATAAGGTATGCCACACATATGCTTTCGCGTAAAACCATCGTTGCACCCTCCATTCTTGCCAGCGACTTCAGTCGGTTGGGCGCTGAGATGGAGCGTATGACTTCAGCTGGCGCGGATTGGATTCATTGCGACGTGATGGATGGACACTTTGTGGACAACATCTCCTTTGGTCCGGCGATCGTCGAAGCGGTCTCCCGCTATACGACTTTGCCGCTGGATGTGCATCTCATGATTGATCATCCCGATCGGTATTTGGAGAGGTTCATGCCCTTTGCCTCCTCGATTTCTGTTCATCTGGAAGCGGCACACGATGTCTCTAAAACTCTGGCCACCGTGCGCGAAGCTGGGTTGCTGGCCGGACTCGCCATCAGTCCACAAACGCCCATTGAAAAAATCGAGCCTTTCCTCGGGGCCTTCGATATTCTGCTCATCATGACGGTTCATCCTGGGCGGGGCGGTCAGGCATTCCTACCCGATATGCTGCCAAAAATCGCCCAGGCCGCATTTTGGAGGTCGCAGGGAACGTATGAATTCCACATCGAAGTGGATGGCGGAATCAATGCCCTCACGGCCCTCGATTCCGTTCAAGCCGGTGCCAACATTCTTGTCGCGGGCACTTCAGTATTTCGAGCCCCCGATGCCGCTGTCGAAATCAAGCAGCTGCGGGAGGTTTGATTTTCCTGAGATCGGCTAATCGGCTTTCTTGCCGGTTTCCTCGGGAGGTAGGCCCCACTTCACGAAAGCAAAAAAGAAGCCGACCCATTTTCTAGGATCGGCTTCTTTGTTAATTGGGTTCTTCTTTAATGGGACTTAGAAAGCGAAGCGAAGACCGGTGCGAACGGCGACAGCATTCTCGGGATCAATGGTGGAGTAGACGTAGCGGGCATCAGAAAAGAGACCGATGTTGTCCGTCACGCGATATTCCAAGCCGCCCCCGACGTGACCGAAGCCATGACCAGAGCGTTCCCCGCCATAGGCAGCGCCACCACCGACGACGGCGTAAGGAGCCAAGTTGAGCGAGCAGATTGGCAAACGAAGAAACACGTTACCGGCTGTGGCCCACTCGGTGTAGCCCTCGGAATCCTGTTCTTTACGTCCGAACATATCCTGCTCGATACCGACACCGATGAATTTCGAGAAGAAGTAGTTGATTCCGATTCCGCCACCCCAACCTGGCCGACCTTCGTTGTAGAACGCTCCTAAACCGAAGGCGTCAATTTGAAGCTCCTGATCCCGGAACTTGCATTCGGAAACGGGCGCTACGGTTTCTTTGAACGTTTTGGATGAAGTGCCAGCGTAGGCACCTGTCACCATGACGGCGACTGTGAGTAATGCGACTGTGAGTTTTTTCATAGTATATGTGTTGTTGAGACGATTCCGGTTAAGAGAACCGTCAAGCCGCAATCTTTCTGATTTGAGATTCAAATCAAACAAATATTACCCAAGAGCGGGTGGGGTTTTCACCCCATATCCCGCGTTCAAATATTCGGTTTTTCTGACCGGATTTTATCTTTATCGAACTCTCTTTTTTCTTCGAGGCGGAAGATCTCCGAGGCCAGTTGCCTCCGGATTTCGTGCTGTTCATGGGGCGCGGCTTTGAAAATCTGCTCTTCGAGAAAAATCTTTTTCTCCGCGATCGAGGCGCCGATCCGGATATCGACTTCGGCAATCCGGTGTTTCTGCTCCTCGGTGAGCGTGCTGGCCGGCGACTGTTTTTCCAAGCGACCCATGGCGAGTTCGTAAGCGGATTTCATCTTTCGAAGATTAACAAAATCCCGTTCTCGGACACAGAAAAATTGCGGAAGGCGGGTGGGGAATGTGTAGTGTGGAATCGGAATGTCCCACTTAAGGTTACTGAGTACAGATTTTGACGGCACACTGATCGAGCACTTTTCGGATGGTCGCTGCACGCCGGAGTTCGCGGAGGTCCTCCTCCAGCATAAAAAACAGGGTGGTGTCTGGGCTGTGAATACCGGTCGGGGCCTCGTGCATGCTATGGAAGGTGTGGAAAAATTTCAGGCGCCCGTGCAGCCGGATTTTCTTCTCACCAATGAGCGTGAGATTTTTCACCGATCTCGGGAGGGGGATTGGGTGCCAGAAGCGGGGTGGAACCAAACCTGCTATGCGAGACATGATGAGCTGTTTGAAAACTCCCAAGCGATTTTTGATTGGCTCCGCTCTCATGTCGATGTGAAGTCGGGGATCAGTCTGGCTGAGGAAAATGGCCAGATCTGCGGGGTCATCACTGACACCGAGGCCGATATGAATGCCTTTGTGGATTTACTGGAAAAGGAAAGCGCGTTGATGCCGGACTTTTCCTACCAACGTAATACGATCTACCTCCGGTTTGCCCATCGCGATTATCACAAAGGCTCCACATTGGGGGAGCTTTGTCGGGTGCTCGGGATCAGGCATGACGAGGTGATTGCCGCCGGCGACCATTTCAACGATGTGCCGATGCTGGACGGGCGCTATGCCGCGTATCCGTGCTGTCCCTCGAATGCGATTCCCCACGTGCGAGAAACCGTCCTCGCTGCGGGAGGTCATATTGCCTCGCAGCCAGCCGCGAATGGCGTGGCGGAATCCTGGCACTTTTTTCACGCGGAGAGAGGGTCATGAGCGCGAAAGCGATTAACAAAATCCGCGCCAAGCTGGGGGCAGTTTCCGTGATCACGGATCCAGGTCCTGAGTATGCCTCCGACAAGTGGTTCGCGAAAGGTGTCCCTGCCGCTGTTGTTTTTCCTTCCAGCACGGAGGAGACAGCTTTTGTGATGCGGGAGGCGGCAAAGGCGGGCATTTCTGTGACCCCGCGTGGCGCTGGCTACGGATATGTCGGTGGATGCACGCCGGTGGAGGGAGGGATTGTGATTTGCATGGATCGCATGAACCGCATTCTCGAGATCAATGGTCTAGATTTTGTTGCGGTCGTGCAGCCCGGCGTGATCACGGGTCAACTGCAAGACGCCGTTCGCGCCCAAAATCTTTTTTATCCCCCGGATCCGGCCAGCCTCAAGGATTGTAGTATCGGCGGCAATATCGCGACCAATGCGGGAGGCCCGCGCTGCCTAAAATATGGCGTCACTCGCCACTACATTCTCGGTCTCACGGTCGTTCTCCCAGATGGCAGTATGGTGAACTGCGGAGGCCGCACTCATAAAAACAAAACCGGCTTCGATCTGGTCGGGCTTTTCACCGGTTCGGAGGGACTGCTCGGTATTGTCACCGAGGCTACCTTGCGTTTGCTGCCGCTCCCTCCAGCAAGAGCCTCGCTGTCGGCGGGGTTTTCTTCCATCGAGGTCGCCGCCGAAGCGATCCAGGCGATTTTTGCGGCCGGCTTTCTTCCCGCTGCCTTGGAGATGGCGGATGCTTTCACCCTCAACGCCGCCCGTGCCTACAACCCCAAGGCCAAATTCCCCCCTGGCGACGCTCAGATCATTCTGGAGTTGGATGGACAGAAGGCGAGCGTGCGAAGTGAGGCTGCCGCATTGGAAAAAATTCTCCAGCGCTCAGGTGCTCTTGGGGTGCAAAAAGCCACTACGGAGAAGGCCTGTGACGCGATATGGGGGCTCCGTCGCGTGTATTCGCAGTCGTTGAAGGCAACTGGACTCAAGAAGCTCAATGAGGATGTCGTGGTGCCTCGCGGGCGACTGGTGGATCTGATGCGGTTTGCTGCCCGTCTCCAAAAGAAATATGGATTTCCCATCGCTTGTTTCGGCCATGCGGGAGACGGAAATATCCATGTCAACATCATGGTCGGCGACGCAGAAAATCCCGAAGTTCAAAAAAAATCCCGAGCGGCACTAGATGAACTTTTTTCACAGGTGCTGGATTGGAATGGCGCGATCACCGGCGAGCACGGCATTGGGATTGCGAAAAAACCTTGGTGGAAGCAGGCCGTTCCCGCGCCCACCCGGGAACTGCATCGTATTTTGAAAGAAGCCCTTGATCCGAAGCGGATACTGAACCCAGGGAAGTTTGTATAAAAAAACGCCTGCCGAATGCGCGATTCGGGAAGGTCTTTTTTAGGAAAGAATTTTGATGTAGGCCTTTTGGCGGAGGCCATCGATCCAACGTTGTTGGGATTTCATGCGTTCCTTTTGCATGAGGGTCTTTTCGATTTCCTCGCGGACTTCTCCGAGCGGCTTTACGGCGGCATTCTTGCGAGCCTCGACGGTGAGGATGTAAAAGGAGCCTTGAATTTTGATAATGGGGCTTATCTCGCCGGCCTTGAGACGGAATGCGGCTTTCGTCAACTGCTCATTGAGTGTAGTGCGCTCGACCCATCCCCAATCTCCTCCGGCATCCCGTGTGGCTTCATCCTCGGAATACATCTGAGCCATGCGGTCAAACTCGGCACCAGTTTTGAGTTTCTCTCGGATTTCCTCAGCGACTTGTTCCTTGTTAGCTCCAGAGATGATGTCGTCCGTATTACCCTCGCGAAGAACAATCATCCGTAACTTCACTTGCTCAGGAAGCGAGTAAGCGGGTCGGTTCTTGTCGTAGAAGGCCTGAATCTGATTTGGGGATACCACAAAGCTGTCCGTCATTTTGGATTGGCGGAGGGCTTGGACGATGATCTTTTCCTTTTCGATTTCTTTGAAGCGGGTGAGCGTGTAGCCTTGGGCCTGAAGAGTTCGAACGAAGGCCGCGCGATCGCCACCGAATTCTTCGCGGATGATGCTTTGAACGCGATCGTCCACCACATGGTCGGGGATATTCGCCCCTTTTTCCTGCATCTTACGGAATTCCTGAATGATCAACTGGCGGTCAACGAGATCCTTGAGTGCAGCGAGGCGCATTTCCTTGATTTTATCGGCAAGGTCGGGGCCGTTGTAGGCCTCGCGCATGGCGCGTTCACGAGTCCCGATCAATTCCCGAACTTGGGAAATCGTGATCACCTCATTGTTAACGATTGCAGCCACCCCGTCGATGACCTCCGAGCCCTGAGCATG
>JBILZC010000079.1:0-11112 GCA_044377415.1 Terrimicrobiaceae bacterium
AACATCTCAAAATCGATGTGTTTGGACAATTCCATCAACGGATCACCGAGACGACGCAATGCGGTGAGACGATCACTGTCATCAAAGAAACTTGGTTGGTAGCTTTTCATTGCCAATTACATAGCAAAAAGCATGCCAAATACATTGATGGAGAATGTGTTGTAATTTATCAAACCGCCCTTAAAAGAATTAGTTATAAAGCAAAGGATTTTAGTGCAATTTTGTTAATTCTGTCCAAAGTCTGTTTTCAGGTTTAACGCGATCTAAGCATCACAAACTCACGGATGACTTGAATTTCATAGTCGAGCATTTCTTGAGTCAGGCCGGGGTAGGTGCCGAGGAAGATCGCGGTGTTCATGATGGCGTCGGCTCCGGGGAATGCGGCGGCGATGCTGGAGTCGTTGATTTCCGGAAGGGTTGAGGCGTGGGAACCAACCAAACGAATAGACTCGGGGCGGTCTTTGCGCATCTGCACGAAGACGGGTTGTCTGAGGAGATTGCCTCCGAAGAACATGCGGTTGCCGATCTTTTTGTCATCTAAGTGGTGCGCCAAGGCACTATGTGTGAAGGGCGCGGAAGGCTTGACGCGGATCATGAAACCAAACCACGAGCAGTCGGTGCGGCAACCGGTGGAGTCCCAGGAGAAGTTGGAAACCTGAGAGCTGAGACCTGAAACTGGAATGGGATTTGCCTGATTCAAATTTTCGGTTTCCGGTTTCCGGTTTTGCTGGTTGCCGATTTTTTGCCATGCTGTGGCGTGGGTGGGGAGGCTGAATTCGAAGACATCCTCGAGATCGGCGAGGCCTGCGCGGAGGATTTCCCAGTTGCGTTTTCGGGCTTCGATGAAGGAGGGGAGTTTTTTGAGCTGTTGACGGCCGATGGCAGCTTGGGGGTCGAGCGGCTTGAGGTTGTAGCCGAGGTGGCTGTAGATGTATTTGTGGTCGTAGCCTTTTGGCAGCTCACCAAGTTGCCAGCCGAAGCGCTTGCCGCAAGTGTCGTCTTTGCCAGAAGCGCACCAACAGTCGCGGCCCCAGTCGCGGAAGCTCTCGGCGTAGGTTTTGAGCGGTGGGTGCTTGATGATATTCACCGCGCCCCCTTCTCCCATTGTGAGGTGGTGCGGCGGGTAGAAAGATTGGGTGGAGATGTCGCCCCAGACGCCGGTGGGTGCTGTCAGAAGCTTTCGGTTTTCGATTTCCTCAAAACGGATGAGCGGGTGGGTGCCGGTTCCCGCGATTTTGAGGAGGTGATCGAGAGCGAGTTCGCGCGCCAACTCAACGGGCATGGAGTAAGTGCATCCGAGTGCGTCGCAGTTGTCCTCAATAAGCCAGAGATCGTGCTGACGGCAGAACTTAAGGACGGCGGCGATCGGGAAGGGATTACCCAAGGCGTGAGCTATCATGACGGCCTTCGTTTTGCCAGGCGAGTATGCGGCCTCCAGTTGCTCTGCGCGGATGTTTCCAGTGGTAGGGTCGTTATCGACAAACACGGCAACGGCTCCGGATTGGATAATCGGCGCAACGGTGGTCGGAAATCCTGCTGCGACGGTGATCACCTCGTCGCCGGGTAGGATGCGTTTGTGAGGCGGCAGCTTGTGGGTGGTGAGCGCGGCGAAGGCAACGAGATTGGCCGAGGAGCCGGAATTGACGAGCAGGGAGTGGCGGACGCCAAGAAGCGCGGCGAGTTCTTTCTCAAAGGCTTCGCCCTCGGGGCCAAGCGTGAGCCAGAAATCCAGAGTGGACGAGACGGCAGCCTGCACTTCGTCTTCAGTGAAGACGCGGCCAGCGTAAGGAACAGTGGTTTCGCCCGGAATGAAAGCCGGACGCTGAGGGTCGTCGCCTGGGCGGTTGGCAGTGTGAAATGTTCGGGAGTAGGTGCGCGTGGCTTCGCTAATTCGTTGTTTGAGAATGGGAGCCAGGAAGGCCATATTCAATTGGCCGCAATACCTCGTAACCGAAGCGGCATTGGTTTTAGCCACATCGTTAACTAGGATCCAAGACTCCATCGGCAGGCTTCCTTTTTGAAAAGAACCTGGCTCAATTTTGATCACTCCAGGTGCATCGAATGCCTTGCTGGAAATCTTAAGAACTTCAAAATCTCCCCACTCGTCGGCATTTGAAATAACCAAGCATGGCCGCTCCTTGAAGAGAGGCTTATCCGCCATGGGAAACTGAGCAAAAATGACATCGCCTATCATAAAATCTTAGGCTTTGAATTCAGCGAGCGGCAGAGTCGCATCGACTGGGAGTGCCTCCACGGCTTGATCCCACTCGTCTTCCTTCATCCATTCTTGGTAGCTCTTCGACTGAGTTTGAAACATCATGTCCTCGCGGCTTTCCTTGGGAATGGACTGCCAGATTCGCTGAGCGGCCAATTTTTCGATCTCCTCGCTTGTAAAAAGCTCGATCTCAAAGCCTTGCGGCATCTCGCCGGTGCAATCAATAATGCGAAGCGTATTTCCTTCTACAAAAACTTTTATGCTCATAATATTTAAAATTTAACTGAAAAATTTAAAAAAGGTCAGCGGAGTCCTCGTCCTCATCACCGCGAGTGAAAGACGGCATTTGCAAATCGAAGTGCATTTTGGATTTGAAAAAATTATCCCAATCGACCTCTTCATCCGCGGTATCGGCAAAAAAATTACAAAGACCTATGGTCTCAAAATTTTTATCGGCATCCGCGGTATCGCAAATATTCATTTCTTAGCTCAAATATTCCTTGATTTGACGCTGCGTCAATTCCGCAGGGTCGGCACCTTCGTGCGCGGCACGATACCAATCCACTGTTTTTTGGACGGCGGTTCCAAAGTCCCATCGGGGCTGCCAACCGAGCAGGTGAAAGGCTTTTTCGGTGGTCAGGTTCAACTTTCCGGCCTCGTGCGGTGCATTCGGATCAGATTGGTCGATCCACTCTCCGGGCCAGTGCTTCAGGGCCTCCGAGACAACATCCGCCACCGTGCGGTTGGCACTGAGATGCGGGCCGAAGTTGAAAGCGGAATCCAACGTGCCGGACGGAAAGCTTTCTCTGGTGAGTTTCGCAGCCAGCAGGAGGTAACCGGAGAGCGGCTCCAGCACATGCTGCCAAGGGCGCGTTGCTGTTTTATTCCTAACGGGAATAGTTGACGAATCTTTGAGGGCGCGGATGCAGTCAGGCACAATGCGATCCGTTGCCCAGTCGCCACCGCCAATGACATTGCCGGCTCGAGCGCTCGCGATTTTGACAGGATGGTTTTGAAAGAATGACCGCCGCCAAGATGAAATCGCAATCTCGCAAGCCGCCTTGCTGGAGCTGTAGGGATCATGACCGCCGAGTGGATCCTCCTCACGATACCCATGTAGCCACTCGCGGTTCTCGTAGCATTTATCCGTGGTCACCATGACAGTCGCGCAGGGCTTTTCCAACTGCCGGAGAGCTTCTAAAACGTGGATCGTTCCTAGCACATTGGTTTGGTAGGTTTCGACGGGCTCCGTGTAGGCGAGCCTTACCAGTGGCTGTGCGGCGAGGTGAAAAACAAAATCTGGCTGGCAGTCGAGCAGAGACTTGCTAACGGCAGCGGCATCCCGGATGTCGCCTTCCTGCCAATCGACGCGCGAAGCTAGCCCCAGTTGATAAAAAAGCGCGGGGTCAGTAGGCGGTGGCAGCGAAAAAATGGAAACTTTTGCGCCCATCAAGTAAAGCCACTCTGCGAGCCAAGATCCCTTAAATCCCGTGCCACCACTGAGCCAGACCTTTTTACCGCAAAAAATATTCTCAAACATAGAGGTCACCAAACCTTCCAGGGCGCGTTGCCCTCAGCCCAGAGTTTGTTGAGATACTGGCTTTCTTGATAAGTATCCATGGGCTGCCAGAAGCCCTCGTGCCTGTAAGCGTGGAGTTGGCTGTCGCGAACAAGATGGTCCATCGGTTGGCGCTCAAGCATCACACTTGGATCATTTGGAAGATAATCAAAAAGTCCATAATCGCAGACCATGTACCCCCCATTGACAAACGCATCTTCAAACTGAGGTTTTTCACTGAAGGCGTGAATTTTTCCATCATCTTCAATGCGCAGGGATCCGAACCGACCTGCGGGATGAACGGCCGTAATCGTACATGTTTTTTTTGCGATTTTATGTTCTGCAACACTCGCGTTAATATCGATGGTGGCCAGCCCATCTCCATAAGTCATGAGAAAACTTTCGCCTTGAGGAATGTATTTTTGGATTTGCTTCACGCGATAAGCCGTCATGGATTCCTCGCCGGTATCTGCTAGCGTAACCGTCCAATCCTCTTCCTCGTGTGAGGTATGGAATTCAACGGAAGGATTCCGCCCGAGGGATAGCGTGGTGTCGCATGTATTCCAGAGGTAGTTGCGAAAGTATTCCTTTATAATATCCCCCTTGTAACCAAGGCATAAAATAAAATCATTGTAACCATAATGCGCGTAGGTTTTCATGATATGCCAAACGACAGGGCGATAGCCTATCGGAACCATAGGCTTTGGCCGAAACTCCGTCTCCTCGCGAAGACGGGTGCCCTTTCCACCGCAGAGTATGACAACTTTCATAGCAATAAATGTTTAGAAGGATGTTTTATAAAAATTATCTTCAAGGCAAGGAAATCTCAGATCAGATTAATAACACATGAGGATTTTTATCGTGGTTGATTCTGTTTTTTGAGTAAAGTATGGGATCTCGTGCCACGCAGAATGGGATGTTGCCTTCAAATTATAAGATTTTTGAAATGAATCAAAGCGTAAAGAATTTAGAAAATGCTCATCAAGCTTTTAGGGTAGGTCGCCTGTCCGATGCTGAAGAGATCTGCCGCGAGATTTTGGGCAATGATGAGCAGTGTGCTGGAGCTTGGCATCTGATGGGCAAGATGGCGGCTTTGCAGAGTGATCTTGAAGCTGCTGGGGAGTTCTCATCTGCGGCCTGTGACTTGGATCCGCAGAATGCGGAATTTACTCGCGATTTTAGCGAGGTTTTTTTGCGCAAGAAGGAACTGGAGCCCGCGGAGCAGCATGTGCGGCGGGCTTTGGAGTTATTGCCGGAATCGCCGGAGGGACTTGTTCTTCTTGCAAGGATTTTGGCTGAAAAGGAAGAGAAGTCTGCAGCGCTGGAGGCTTTTCAGGAGGCCGTAAGAATTCGTAAAGACTATGCGGATGGGTTTTCGTACTATGCGCTCGCTTTGCAGAAATTCGGACGGGGCAAGGATGCGATTTCGCAGATTCGCAAGGCGTGTGCGCTGGAGCCAGATTCGGTCGAGTACCAGACTAATCTGGCGATTTTGCTGGAGCAGAATGCGCGATATATGGACTCTCTGGCTGCCTATGGCAAGGCGGCCCGCATGAATCCGAATGTGGGTTTTGTTTGGTTCCGTCAAGGCAAGCTCCTCAATGGTCTGAAGCGCTATGCGGAGTCGATTCCTGCTTTGGAGAAAGCGATATCGCTTCCGGGTGAGTTGGGTGATTATCACTACGAGTATGGTCTCGCTCTCCACATGACCAAGCGATTCCAGGAAGCTCTTGCGAATTATGAAAAGGCGCTCTCGATGGGCTACAACTCGGCGGCACTTCAATGCAATCGGGGCGTGATCTACAAAGATCTCCGGCGGGGTGGCGACTCCATTATGGCGTTTCATACAGCGGTTACGATGGAGCCAACCAATGTTTCCTATCTTAACAACCTCGGGGCGGCTGCGCTGGAGATCGGTCTGAACTCGGAAGCGCTTGAGTGTTTTGAGCAGGCCGTTGAGAAAAACCCCAAGATGCCCACGGCACATAATAATATCGGAAACCTGCTCAAGGATCGCGCCCGGGGCATGGATGCCCTGCCGCACTACCTCAAATCAATGGAGTTGAACCCAGACGACAGAGACTCGCCAAGCAACTATCTGCTCTGTCACATGTATATCCCCGACATGGATCCAAAGCTCGTCTTCGAGGAGCATAAAAAATGGGGGCTCTCGACAACCAAAAAATTTCCTCCGGCCTTTAAATTCAAGTCTCGCGAGGCTGCAAGTAAAATCCGCTTGGGTTTTCTTTCCGCGGACCTGTGTCATCATCCGGTCGCGCATTTTATTGAGCCTATCTTTCGTGAATATGATCGTGAGCGTTTCGAGGTCGTAGCCTATGGGGACCAGCGGAAATCTGATGATTTTTCGGCCCGTTTCGCCACGCAGGTAGATCTATGGCGTGAAACCTCGAGCTACGATGACAAGGCGCTGGCGAAGCTGATCCATGAGGACCATGTGGATATTCTTTTTGAGCTGGCGGGGCACACGGCTTATAATCGGCTTGGAGTTTTTGCTCTCAAGCCTGCCCCAGTGCAGGTGAGTTATTTGGGATATCCAGGAACGACTGGACTGCCTGCAATCGATTTTAGAATCACGGATGCCTTTGCCGATCCGCAGGGAAAAACGGATCATTTTCACACGGAGAAGCTGATCCGCGTTCCTGAATGCGCCTGGTGCTTTCAGCCGGGTGGTTCAACGCCTGAGGTTGAGCCTTTGCCCGCATTGAAAAAAGGGTACGTGACATTTGGTTGTTTTAACAACATGGCCAAGTTGAATCCTGCGCTCTTTGAGGTGTGGGCGGAAATTCTGATTCTCGTGCCAGGCTCTCATCTGCGGTTGAAGGCGCGAACGCTCACCGATGAGGGTGTCCGTAAGGAATTGATGGCTTATTTTACTGAGCGCGGAATCGAGGAAAACCGCCTCGAATTCTTTGGACACACCAAAAAAACAACGGATCACTTGAGTCATTACCATTCGGTGGATATTGCCCTCGACAGCTTTCCGTATCATGGCACTACCACAACTTGCGAAGCCATGTGGATGGGGTGTCCCGTCGTCACGCGCGCAGGAAAAGTTCACGTCTCGCGTGTTGGAGTGAGCTTGCTAAATGCCGTGGGGATTCAGGAATTCATTGCCGAAACACGTGAGGATTATATCCAAAAAGCTGTCGATTTGGCGGGCGATTTAAATAAACTGAATGCCCTTCGATCCACGCTCCGTGAAACAATGAAATCATCCGTTCTGATGAACGAAAGTGTTTTTGTGAGAGGATTTGAAGCGTCGCTGATGGCAGCCCTTCCCAAGTTGCGGGGTTGATTTGGGTTGGTTCCCTTTAACGGCTGAACCACCGAGTTTTGATTTGAAGGGCGGCAAAGCGGATGCCGTTCTTCAGGCGTTAATTTTGATCTAGGGCGAGTATATCGGGCCATGTGATCTCGCGGCCTGATTGCAAGGAGAGAGAGGCAAGCCGCAGCAGTTTGACGCCCTTAGAGGGATCTGTTTTTTCAAAGAGGGAGGCCAATTCCATAACAGCTCGAATCCTGATGCGAATGGGATCGTATGCTGGGATCAGCGGTCGGGGTGGGGAGTTAAAAAGGAAGTGCAGGAATTCAAGGCCCCTTGGCGTGATACCAAGATGGATCTCGGCTTGGGCTCGCAGGAGTAGCAATTCCGGATGCCAATCCGATGGTGGAGATTGGGGGTGGATGGCTAGAATCTGATCAAATCTTTTCAGGTCACTTAGGCATGTGGCCCAGCGGACAAGAGCGCTTTTGTGGATGCAATCAAGCGGTTGGGTCATCTCTGCGCATTGAATGTATGCCGCCAGAGCTTCCTCCGTTTTTTCTAGGTCGAGAAGTGCACCTCCTTTGAGAAACCAGGCCATTGGGTGGGCGGGTTCCGCCGTCGATGTCATTTTTTCCAGTATTCGGAGATTGCGGGTTTGTTTGGCGGCGTTGACAGCAGCGCACGAGTAACCTGTATGGATAATTTCGATATTGGTATTTGCGATGGGAATGCCCTCTCTCTGAAGGCTGGTGACGACCTGTTCATGGACAGGCCATTCGTAGCGGACCTGTGGATTGTTGGGAAAAAGCCGCACGATGAGTCCAGAAACGCCTGTGTGGCCTCCATCAGTCGTGCTTTTATTGAGTAAATGAAAAGCGCGATTCGGGTGACTGTCGCTTGTGATGATTTCTCGAATGCTGCTAACGCTTGACTCAGGCAGATATTCATCCGCATCAAGAACAAGAATCCAACGCCCCGTTGCGACTTCTAAGCCTGCGTTACGCGCCGCGCTGAAATCATCGCACCATGGGAAATCCACAATTTTAGCGCCAGCATCCAAGGCAATTTGCTTGGTTGCATCTACGGATCCCGTGTCTACGACGATGATTTCATCAGCGAGATTTTTTACCGAAAGGAGGCATCGGCTCAGATAGGCTTTCTCATTTCGAACGATCATCGCGAGAGTTAAATGCGGGGGAATCATTTTGATGATGTGGCGACTTCGATTAGGGTTCGCGATAGAGAATAGTTCTGCGTCGGAAAAGAAACTTTAGACGCCGCGAAGGCCGGTGAGGAGGAGCTCGGCGTTGGACTTGGTGTGCTGGAGATTGGAGACGAGGATTTCCATGGCTTCCGCGGCGGGGAGCTCGGAGAGTTGGCGACGGAGTTGGGCCACGCGCTCTTGCTCGTCCGGGTGGAGGAGCAATTCATCGCGGCGGGTACCGGATTTGACGATTTGGATGGCAGGAAAAATGCGCATCTCCGCAATGGAACGATCGAGGTGGAGTTCCATGTTTCCAGTGCCTTTGAACTCTTCAAAAATGAGGTCGTCCATACGGCTTTGCGTTTCGATGAGCGCAGTGCCAAGGATGGTGAGACTGCCACCTTCTTCGGTGTTGCGGGCGGAACCAAAGAATTTTCTTGGCTTGGCTAGGGACTTGGCATCGACGCCACCGCTCATGGTGCGGCCTTTTCCCGACTGGAGATTATTGTAGGCCCGAGCCATGCGGGTGATCGAGTCAAGAAGGATAATCACGTCGCGACCAAGTTCCACGAGGCGCTGAGCTCGATTTGCGACCGACTCGCAGATCTGGACGTGGCGGGCGACGGGTTCATCAAATGTGGATGCGTAGATTTCGCAATCCAGTGCCCGTCGCATGTCGGTGACTTCTTCCGGGCGTTCGTCCACGAGGAGAAGGATAAGAGCGGCATCGGGATGATTGGCGCGAATGCTACGGGCGAGTGTCTGTAGCATGATGGTCTTGCCGGCCCGGGGAGCGGCTGCAATGAGTCCGCGTTGCCCCATTCCGATGGGGGTGATGAGATCCACTGCACGTGCAGCAAGCTCGGGTTTGGTGGGGGTCTCCAGGAAAATGCGACGGTTTGGGAAGAGGGGCGTGAGCTTGTCGAACTCGGTTGGGGGTTTCCATTCTAAGGCAGGGATGCCTTCGATGAATAAAATCTCCTCTGCGATGAGTCCTTGTTCACGTCCGTGGGGAGGACGAACCTTGCAAGTGAGCATGACGCCGGGCTGAAGCGAAAATTTTCGCATGAGCTGGTGAGGAACCGTGACGTCGTCTGCTCCGGGGCGAAGGTCGTAGGCGGTCCAACGAAGGACTCCGGCGTCTGGGGTTTTTTCCAGAAGTGCCGTGCCAGTAGCTGTGCCGCCTCGGGAGAGTTGATAGCGGATCTGATCGAGAATGAGTTGGCGCCTTGTGAGGTCGGGACGAAGTCTCAGGCCGCTCTCTACCGCCAAGCGGAGAATCTCGCTGAGCGGGAGCTTCTGGAGCTCATTGATGAGGAGAGGGGCGGGCGCTTCGGGATTGGTAGGCGAGGGCGTCATTAGAAAGGAAAAAATCTAAGCGGTGACCGGAATTTAGGCCAACCGAGCTCGGAGCAGTTAAATTCCAAGGAATCTTGAAAATTTCAAACTAGTCCGAGTTTGGGAAACAAAAAAACCCGCGACCAGGTTGCTATTCCAGCGGGCGTGAAGAAACTCAGTTTTTCTTTTCCGGAAAATAGCTGGGAGCGTTGGGATCGGTCGCCTCTTTTTGAGTGGCCTTTTCTTTGGCTTGGGCTTCGGCAGCCTTCGCTTTTTCCGCGTGACCGGGTATGGTCTCTGAGGCGGGATGGCGTTCGCAGCTGGTCTGAAACGGGATGATGGCCAAGGCAGCGAGGAGGGCGGATATCTGGAGTTTCATTGTTCGATGAGGTCGAGAGTGGCGAGGATGTTGCGTTTGCTGGCGGAGGCGTTGAGCAGAGTGCGGAGCGCACGGATCGTGCTTCCGCCCTTACCGATGACCTTCGGGGCATCGGAGCTACGGATGGCCACATGGAAGGAAATGCGATCCGGCATTTCCGTCTTATGGATCACGACTTCATCGGGAAACTCCACGATGGAGGTGATAACGTAGCGTAGGAATTCCTCCATGGTCCTTTGGCTGCCTAGGCTGCCAATTTTTTGCGGGATTTATTGATGATGCTGCCGACGGTCTGGCTTGGGCGTGCACCGCAGGAGATCCAATATTCGGCGCGGTCGAGCTTGATGTTGAAATTCTCGCCTTCGACTTTCGGGTCGTATTTGCCGATGATTTCGATGAATTTGCCGTCACGTGGGCTGCGCTGATCGGCAACAACGATGGTGTAATACGGGTGATTTTTGGCGCCTTCGCGGCGGAGTCGGATTGCTACTGCCATAGTAATATCTTCTTAAGTTTAGGGCTTAAGGTGTCTGTTGAATTGGATTGGTTAGTTAATTTGTAGGTAGGCGGGTGAGGGAATCTGATCGGTTGCAGAAGCGGTTTTTTGGAGCCGTTTCCGCTTAGAATTTGAATCCAGCGCCTGCTTTGGCCATGAGTTTTTTCATGGCGCCCATATTTTTCATCATCTTGCGCATCTGGTTGAAGCGCAAGATTAAGTTGTTCACTTCGGTGACGCTTACGCCACTGCCTCGGGAGATCCGCTGGCGCCTGCGTGCATTCAGAATATCTGGTTTTGCACGTTCGCGCGGAGTCATGGAGAGAATAATCGCCTCCACCCGTTTCAGTTGCTTTTCGTCAATCGAAGAATCTTTGATCTTATCCATTCCTGGGATCATGCCAAGAATATTTTCGAGGGGTCCCATCCGGCGGATCATTTTAAATTGCTGGAGAAAATCGGTGAGGTTGAATGTGGCGGTGCGGAGTTTCTCCTCCATGCGGCGGGCCTCGTCTTCGGAGATGGCCTCCGAGGCACGTTCGACGAGGCTGACCACGTCGCCCATTCCGAGGATGCGGCCGGCAAGGCGGTCGGGATGGAAGGTCTCAAACTGGTCGATCTTTTCTCCAACGCCGG
>JBILZC010000080.1:0-10854 GCA_044377415.1 Terrimicrobiaceae bacterium
CTGCTGAGCCGATGGTAGTGCTTCTATAGGTTGTGCGAGAGTAGGTCATTGCCAGTATTACGCCCGGTGTCTTGGAAACAAGGCACCGGGCCTTTTTTTCTCTCTTAACGATGAAACGCCTTCGCGTGCGTTGGCGCACCCTTGTTCTTGGCTAAGAACAAGAATCTTCCTCGGAGTTGAAAAATGAAGGAGAATCTCTTTTTTAGGGAGCTTCAGAATACAATCGCTCCACTCGGCGGCCGATACCGGTGAGAATGTCCCATGCAATAGTGCCGGATCGCGTGGCCAATTCTTGGGCATCAATCGACACGTTGCCGTCCCCACCAATGAGCGTGGCTACATCGCCGACCTGAACATTTGTGAGATCGGTTATGTTGACAACGATCTGGTCCATTGTGATGCGCCCGATGATATCACATTTTTTCCCATGTATCAAAACTCCGCATCCTTGCCCTGAGGCTTGCCGTGGAATAGAGGAGTTCCCTCTTCCTTTTGCCGAGGCTGCTAAAAAGCTCGGGAGGCTGTTTTAGGCGATCTTGATAAATCCGGGCATCGCGGACATGCGATCTAAAAAAATAATGCGCTTTTCCTTTTGAATATGTTTTGAAAGGAAGGGAGCTTTTCTGCCCTGCTTGGAAGCTAGTGTATTAAAGCTTTGGCATCGAGGAATTCTGTTCCCAGGATGCCCAACTCGGTCAGGGGATGTTTTGTCATTTCCTTAGCCCCAGAGTATTGCAAGCAGCAAAAGGGATGCTACTCTCGCGAACGATGAAATTCTTTATTTCTATGTTATCGCTTATCGGTTTTGCTCCAGTAGCCTTGGCTGCTCAGGCGACGCCCAAGCCTACCAGTTTGTGGCAGGTGATTGAGTCCGGTGGCGTAATGATGTATCCCCTCGCTGCCCTTTCTGTATTGGCGTTGAGCCTAATCTTTGTTTTTGTTTTCACGCTGAGGCGCGGATCTGTAGTGACGGGTCGGTATATGCAAGCTGCCGATGCTCTTCTGCGGAAAAAAGATCATCTCTCGCTCTTGGCTGTTTCCAATCGACATAGGGATGCCGTTGCCAGCGTCATGGAAAAGTCTCTTTATTTTCTGACAAATAATCCCGGCGCAACCATCATGGAAGTGCGTGAAGTTGCGACGGCGGAAGGCGTACGTCTAGCTGGGCTCTGGAATCAACGTGTGAGCTATCTGGCCGATATCGGATCCATCGCTCCCATGGTGGGACTTTTTGGAACGGTATTGGGCATGATTAAATCCTTCACCGCTGTATCCGGCGAAATGGCGACTTCCCGTTCCTTGTTGCTGTCTAGCGGCGTGGCCGAGGCTCTCATTGCGACTGCGGCTGGTCTTGTGATCGGCATTCCCGCCATGGCGGCCTTTGCTTTTTTTCGAGGGCGAGTGCAGACCATGATCTCGGAACTTGAGGCCTCTTCGACTGTTTTGATAGCCCAATTAAGCATCGGAATGATCTCCCGCAATAATCGGGATTGATATGCGCGCCTGTGTGGTCAGTACAGGTTTGAGTGGATCCTATTGAACAATGAAACTGGGAATCCGGTTTTGCTTTTTCATTCTACCAGCTTGTGCTGTAGCGCAGGTGGAGGTCCGTCGCGCTTTGCCTGTCCAGCCCTTGGATCCGGATTCTTATCCTAATCCCGCTTGGGTTGAACGTGCTGTTCAAGAGATAGAGGTTCGTCGAGCCCTTCCCGTATCCGCCCCTGAGCCTACTCCACTATATCCAAGCCCCATTGAGGTAACTCCGATAGCACCTGCACCGATAGCACCTGCACCGATAGCACCTGCACCGATAGCACTTGCACCGATAGCACTTGCACCGATAGCACTTGCACCGATAGCGGCAGTTCCGCTGGATGATCCTTCAAATATTCGCATCGCTCCCGCTAATACTGGCGATGCAGGCTCAGCGGCATTGGATCGTGGGAATCATTTTTATTCGCGAAAAATGTATGATCTCGCGATTCCAGAGTATGAACTTTTCCTCATATCTTCGACGAGCTCCTCAACTCGGGATGCGGCTCTATTCCGCGTTGCCGAGTGTCATCGTATGGCAGGCAACTCGTCTGCCGCACGTTCGGCCTATGAGAAACTTCTTTCGGAGTTCAAGGTCGGCGAATTTGCAGCGGCTGGCGCTTACAGGCTCGGTGAAATTCTTTTTGCGGAAAAACATTTTGAGCCTGCTTTTCTTCAATTTGACTTAGCATCAAGTGGGGTTGGTGACCCGGAGGTTCGTCTCTCGGCGGCCTACTTTGCGGCGCGGAGTCTGGATGCCTTGAAAAAAAATGACATGGCCGAGGAGAGATATCGCGCTGTCTTGGCGGCATCGGGAACGAATCCCTACCGCGATAATGCGGGTATTGCTCTCGCCGCTCTCCAACTTCGCAATGGAAAGAAAACCTCCGCTTTATCGACGTTGGGAAATCTGGTTGAGACCACAGGTTCCCCGGATGTCGGCAACTCCGCTGCACTGCAGGCTGGGGCGCTTGCCAAAGAATTGGGGATTGTGGATAAGGCGCTCCAATTTTACGACAGGGTGGCTCAGCGTAGTGGCGATGATAAATCCCGCTCGGAAGCGTTTCTCGCGGCTCTCCGCTTGCGCTACGAGGCCAACGCCACTGCTGAAATTATCGGCGTGGGGGAAGGGATCGAGAATCGCGTTCCAGTCGACTCGCGTGCCGAAGCCTTGCAAATCCTAGCTTCGTCGTATCGCAAGGCAGGCAAGGAAAATCTCGCTGTAGGAATTTATGATCGACTGGCCAAAGAGTTTCCCGACACGGCATCTAAACCGGATACACGATATCAGCGACTCCTCAGTCTTTACGCTACCAAGGACAAAAGCTTCGTTTCTGAAGTAGATGAATTTTTGAAAATCGCCAAGAATCCCAAGCATGTTGCGAGCGCCTCCTTGCTCAAGGCGGAGACGCTTTTTCTGCAGGGTGACTATGCTGGTGCTGCCAGAGCATACGGACCGATAGTGGAGAATGCCGCCTTCACTCCAGAACAACAAGAGGCCTCTCTTTACAAATGGGCATGGTGTCTTGCTGAGTCTGGCGACCAGTCGGGAGCTATTCGTGCCTACACGTCTTTCGTGGAGAAAAATCCTCAAGACAAGCTCGCCGCCACGGCGATCCTCCAGCGCGGTCTGGCCAAGCAGAAGACGGGAGATTTTGATTCCTCCCTCGCCGACTTTGAGTTGGTAGTCAAAGGCTACCCTTTTAGCAAGGAGGTCGAGATTGCCATCTTGCAAATGGCGCTCACCTATGGGCAGAAAAAAAATTATTCCGAAATGTCCAATGCGTTTCGCTTGTTGCTGCAAAAGTTTCCCAATACTGCCGCCGCTGCCCAAGCAAAGTTCTGGCTGGGTTGGGCCGCTTTCGAAGAGAAAGACTATAAAGCCGCCGTTACGCAGCTTGATTCCGCACGCATACTTGATTCTGCGGCCTACCGTGATCGGGCGGCATTACGAATTCTTTTATCGCATTTTCAATTGAAGGATCGCAGCTCTGCAGCAAGGGAGGCGGAGCAATGCAAGCCAGAGCTGATTCCAGCTGAATTGAGGGTCTGGCTAGCGCAGGGAATGTTTGAGTCCAAGGACTTCACCAAAGCCGAGAAGCTCCTCGCCCCCTTGTTGGCCATCCCGGCGAGTATGCCCGTTGACGGCTGGATTCTTCTCGCGGAGACGCAGATGGGCCTTAACAAAATGGCCGAGGCAGAGACTTCGGTGGATCAATATCTCTCGTTGACCGAGGATCCCGATCCGCGTTCGCGCGGGCTCCTTCTCAAGGCTCGTGCGGCATTGGAACTCAATAAGTTTGCAGTGGCTCGGATGGCCGCCGATGAGGCGCTGCAATTACAACCCGAGGGACGTCTCAACACCGAGGCTCGGTTTGTCGTTGGAGAGATTTTTTTCAAGGAGTCCGATTTTGACTCCGCCGCCCGTTCATTCATGGCGGTCGCTGTTCTCACGGATGATCCAGCGATCACTCCGAGAGCTCTGAAGAAAGCCGCCGAGGCCTACCGCCGTTCTGGAAAAGCCGCCGAGGCTGACAAGGCACTCAAGGAGGCTGCGGAGCGCTTCCCAGCATCTCTCATGAATTCCGGCATTTGATCTTCCTTTCTCCGGAGACCCCATTTTTATCACAGAGAATTTAGCTTCGGGGCTTGATACCCTCATGCGGAGAAGATAAGGCCTTTCGCACATGGCACTGATTCACATCAATCGCAATCGTGAGAATCTCGGTAAGTTCACTGATCAGGACGTTGCCGACGGTCTCCAGAGCGGTAAGTTTCTCCCAACGGATTTGGCATGGCAGGAACCCATGCCTTCGTGGCAAGAGTTAAGCACATTCAAAGATCTTCCACCCCCTTCCGATGTTGAGCTGGGTACTCCAACTCCTGTGGCGATGGAGGATTCCAGTCCAGTATCCATCGAGCCCGCGTGGGAGCGCACCACTCAAAGCCCCACCCTTGGCGATGCCGTGGAGACGATCAAACAGGTTTTCTTTGAGCCCGCCGTGGTGTTCCGACAGATGCCGACCTCGGGCGGCTACAACCGGCCCATCCGATTCTATGTTCTCACAGGTTGGGTGAGTGGATTTACAGCCGTGAGCTATCAGTTGGTCGCTTCCCTCATCAACCCCGAGATGTTCCTAGGTGAGGCCAGCAAGGGGCTTACTCAAGGCACGATTATCACCATCTTTTTGTCGGTTGGTCTGATCCTGCCATTACTTTTGATGGGTGGGCTGTTCGTGTCGGCCTCGCTTTTTCATTTTTCACTCAGGCTGGTGGGAGGGGCTACTAAGCCGTTTGAGGCCACATTCCGAGCTATCGCCTATGCCTCGGGGGCAACATCGATTCTTCAATTTATCCCTTTGTGTGGTGGGTATCTTTACCCGATTGCCAATTTGATCTACTCGGTCATCGCTCTGAGGGAAGCCCACCGCACGGAAATGTGGCGTGTTGTTTTGGCTTTGTTCCTTTTACTGATCCTTTGCTGCGGGATCATTTTTGCTATGTCCGCCGTGATTGTTGGGCTGGCTTCCGCTGTCTCGCACGGACTTTCTAAATAGTGATGCTGACTGGCGTGGCATCGCCTGGGTTGCTGGCGCAAACGATTTCGACTTGGGAGTGACCATTCGCATTCAATCGGGTGCGGATCGTTTCGGTAGCAATCGTGGCGGTGTTGCAGTCCTCGCTCATGTGGCCGAGGAGAACGTGCCGAAGGTCGGGGGTCGCGACATTGGCAACGATTTCGGCGGCGGCGGCATTCGAGAGGTGTCCATGCCGCGATAGGATGCGTTGCTTGACTGCCCAAGGTCGCTTGGTGTCATTTTGCAACATGGCTTCATCGTGATTGGTTTCGATGAGCAGGGCCTTGACTCCCTGCACGCAATTGACGACCTGTTTGGTGGCATATCCTAAATCCGTTAGAACAGCGAACGAGGATTCCGCATGACGGAATACAAATCCCACGGGGTCTGCGGCATCGTGCGGAACAGAGAAAGGGAGAACGCTCAGATTGCCGATTTGAAATTCCGCCCCACTGGCAAAAAGGTTCCAGTTGGCCACGACCCCGGATCTTTTCAGAGAGTCGGCGGTGAGGGGATTGGTGAAAACCGGCACGGAACTATTGGCGCTAAAAACCCGGAGCCCCTTCGTGTGGTCGCCATGCTCGTGCGTCAGAAGCACCCCAGCAAGCGATTTGGCCTCGATGCCATGGGTATTCAAATGCCAGTTGATTCTCTTTGCGCTCAATCCGATATCGATCAAGACAGCGGTTTCTCCAGCTTGGATTAGGGTGACATTTCCAGCGCTGCTGCTGGCAAGGATAGTGACGCGCATGGTGTGGTTCCGATACAAAAAGGACGCTCGGAAATGTCGATTTTACAGATTTTACGGAATGGGGGGAATTAAAAACATTTTCGTTTCTAGGGCGCGCTGGCTGGATGGCCACTTTTGACTTAGTGAACTGGGTAGCAGAATTGCATCTGCGTAAATCGGCGCGAAGCTCCGTATTGTAAAATCTTAGTTGTTCTGACATTGTCCCAATCCATGTTTTATTGGTTCGGTAGTCAGACACTGCGAATTGTTGAGGGTATAGGCGATTTCTCGCTTTTTACCGCTAGGGCTTTTTGCGCTCTGGCTAAGTCCAAAAGACTCATGCGGAGGATTTTTTCCGCCGTTCACGAGCAAGGCACCGTGTGTATGCCGGTCATCCTGATTGTGGGTTTATTTACCGGTATGGTTCTGGGGTTGCAGGGGTATCACGTATTGAGTCGGTTTGGATCTCAAGGACTCTTGGGAACTCTGGTTTCGCTCAGCTTGGTGCGTGAGATGGGGCCAGTGCTGGCGGCCTTGATGCTGATTGGGCAGGCAGGATCTGCTCTGGCTGCGGAGCTTGGCATCCAAAGAAACACAGAGCAAATCGTAGCCTTGGAGACGATGGGCGTGAACAGTCACGGCTATCTCGTGGCCCCCCGTCTTATTGCCGCTATGTTGGTATTTCCGCTTCAGACGGCTGTTTTTGTAGTGATTGGTTTTTGGGGCGGCAGTCTCTCGGGTTCGCTTCTACTGGGGGTCGATTCGGGTGTGTATTGGTCAGCAGTGCAGAGGGCGGTGGAGTTCCAAGACATGAGAGAATGTTTTATCAAGTCAGCGGCTTTTGGATTCCTCTCGATCAGTACCTGTGCGTATCAGGGCTATCATTCGGATAGGAATGCATCTGCCATGGGGGCACGGGCGGTGAGCGCCTCCACAACGCGCGCGGTGGTTTTTTCGAGCATTCTTGTCTTGGTGGCCGATTACATCATCAGTTCGTTTTTTGTCTGAGTATGGAAACAACGAGCCATCAATTCGCACTCCAAGTCGAAGGCCTCCACAAGGGTTTCAGCGGGAAATCCGTTCTGACAGGGGTGGACCTATGCGTGCCTAGCGGTAGCCTCTTTACGGTTCTCGGGCCCAGCGGGTCTGGCAAATCCGTGTTCCTGAAGTGCCTGGCAAACATCATTCAACCCGATGCGGGCCAAATCCGATTCGATGGTCATCAACTCACATTCGGAGACAGGGCATCGCAACTGGAGTTTCGAAGGCGCTGCAGCTTTCTTTTCCAAAGTAACGCGCTCTTCGATTCGTTGACGGCTTTGGAAAATGTGGCTCTTCCGCTGGAGCAGACGACAGACCTCCCGAACAAGGCGATCCGGAAGCGGAGCATTGAAGCCCTAAAGCAACTCGAGATCGACGAATACGCCGGTCACTATCCAGCCCAACTCTCAGGAGGAATGCAAAAGCGCCTAGCACTAGCACGCGCGATCGTAACTCATCCGGAACTTGTGTTGTTTGATGAACCCACCGCTGGTCTTGATCCCCTTCGACGCAATGCGGTTTTTACGATGATTGCAAAATACAAGCGCCAATTCGGATTTACGGCCCTCATTGTGACCCATGATGTGCCAGAGGCTCTTGTTGCCAGCGACCGAGTTGCGCTTTTAAATCAGGGTCGGATATGCTTTGAAGGAACCCCGGGCGAATTTTCCGCTTCCGAGCATCCTGTTGTCACCGATTTTCGCGATAGTGCCGCCGCGCTTCAGAAATCGCTGGCGATCATTCGCTCTTCTTCCGTTTAGATTTTTTTATGAAAAACACCAAACTTGAACTTTCGGTCGGCCTCTTTGTGGTTCTAGGAATTGCCGCCATTATTTATCTGACGATTCAGGTCGGCACGGGATCCATGCTCAGTGGGGACACCTATCTTATTGAGTCGCGCTTCGCCAATGCGGGAGGACTGCACTCTGGTAGTACCGTTCTTCTTGCCGGGGTCACGGTCGGGCGCGTCGAGGGCATCCGAATGGAATCCTCGGATTACAGTGCGATCGTCACCCTTCGCATCCTTTCCGCGCTTCGTCTACCCACCGATTCCATGGCCTCTATCAAAACCACGGGGCTCATCGGAGATAAGTTTGTATCCCTCTCGCCTGGAGCGGATGATACCTACCTCGAGCCAGGATCGAGGATCACTCTCACAGAATCGGCTGTCGACCTAGAGTCCTTGATCGGTAAAATGGCCTTTGGTTCCGTCGAAAAAGAAAAAGCCCAACAAGATCCCAAGTAAGTCATGCGTTCACTTTACCTCATTCTTGCATCCTTCGCTCTGGCTCTTGGCCACTTGTCCGCATCCACCCTCGAGTCGGAAAAGTTTCTGAAAAAAGCGGTCACCGAAGTGGCCCACATAGCTGATCACTCCGCAAACAGCAGCGCCTTGGCCGCGAGCGTGCGTCCGGTTTTAATGAATGTGATCAGCTTCGAAGTGATGACGCGTCGCGCTGTGGGGCCCGGATGGAGGGAGTTCACTGAAGCCCAAAAAAAAGAAGCCACCGATCTTTTCTCCACATTGATCATTCGGACCTATTCAAGCAAGTTCACCCCAGGTGAATTTCCCGAGATCACCTACAAGTCTTCAGTAGTGCCGACCCCCGGACGAGTTGAAATTCCAACCAGGATTCTTTACAGGGGGAGTCAGTATGAGGTGATCTACCGCCAGGAAGAGTCTGTTGCCTGGCGCATCACGGATGTGGTGATCGAGGGGGTCAGTCTCATCGCCACTTACCGCACCCAATTTGATTCTCAATTCAAACAAGGCGGAGCTCCCGCTGTCATTAGTGCTCTGAAAAAGTCCGTAGCCACACCCCAGTAACAAAACCTCCTCTTATGAACAAAGCTCTGGCCACCCTGTTCGCTGGTTTCATGTCCGCCGCCATCTTCCCTTGCCATGCGGCAAGTGGGTCCGCTGCTCCTAGTTCGGATATCGTCATTATTACGAAGGAGGGGGTGAAATCTGTTAATATGGTTGGTGGTCGTTTGCCAAAAAACTCGACCGAGACTTATTTTCTCAAATCGGCGGTTGAAGTTAAAAAACGTCCCTTGTCCAAGCCGAAGCCGACGCCAAGTCCGAAGCCGAAACCTTCCCCGGTGGCAAAGCCCCTCCAAGCTGCACAGGGTGATACTGCCGCTAGCGCCAAGAAGCCGACGCCGTTGTCATCGACGCCAGTTCCATCTTCCCGCAAAGTGGGTGCCATCGTTAAAAAAGAGGTGCAAAAACGGAGGGCGGAGACGGCTAAAGCGGCGCCCCCCGTCCCACAGTCTGAGAAGCGTGCCTCCGAAGTTTCTTCCAGTAAAACAACCCCGAATATCACCATCACGAAAAAAGCCCCTGGCGCAACCGTGCCTATTGATGAATTCGATGAATACAGCGAGGTCGCGAGCATCCCTGATGCGATCGAGCCTGTGAACCGCTGTTTCTTTTGGGTGAATGATCAGCTTTATTGTTTCGTTTTTCGTCCAGTTTCCAAAGCCTATCGCGTCTTGCCGAAGCAAGCCCGCACGGCGGTCTCGAATGTGTATGAAAATGTCGAGTTTCCCGTTCGCTTTGTGAACGATCTCTTGCAACTCAAATTCAAAAATGCCGACTTGGAGTTCCGAAAATTTCTCCTCAACTCAGTGGCCGGTGTCGGCGGCATCGTGCGCGTGAGTGATCGCATCCCTGCTCTGGCGAATATCCCTCCAGCGGACACCGGTCAGACGCTTGCCAAGTGGGGCGTGGGCCATGGTTGCTACATAGTGCTTCCCGTCCTTGGGCCGAGCAGCGCGCGCGATACAGTGGGTCGCGCTGGCGATTATGCCCTCAATCCGTTGACTTGGGTTTCCTTCGGTGCCGTCAGTGCGGGGGCTTCTATTGCGATCACTGCACCTAATGCGGTCAATACCATGGATGCGAGGATTGATACCTACGATACGGTTACGAAAAATGCCATTGATCCCTACCAGGCCGTCCGTAGTGGCTACTCCCAGTATCGTAAAAAAGCGGCCTCGGAGTAGGTTGCTTTCGAGTTTTTTTTGCAGGTCGAATTGACTTCAATCGACTTGGTTTTTTTGAAGAAAATCTTCGGTTGACGCGCGGGAGTCCCGTTGTAGTCTGCGCGCATGAAAATGTGGACTCTCTTGGGATTTATTCTGGTATCGATGGGATGCGGGGTCGCTCAGGCCGCCGGCGTGGACGCTGCAAGCATCGTGGACGCGCAAGTCAATTGGTCGTTGGATTGGCTGCGTGATTCCAATGCTTGGGCAACACTCCTTTTGCTCATCGCTCTCGAATTGGTGCTCGGTATCGACAATATCCTCGTCATTACGCTGGCTGTTTCGCGCATTGAAGCCAGTCAGCGTGACAGAGCGAGGTGGATCGGACTCGTTCTCGCTTTGGTGATGCGGTTGATCGCGCTTTGCGGAGCTAGTCTGCTCATGAGCATGAAGGATCCGGTGATCCATATCTATAGCCTTGGACTTTCGGTGAAAGATCTCGTGCTTCTCTCAGGTGGGCTTTTCCTCACATGGAAAGCCGTCAGCGAAATCCACCACTGCGTTGAAAAACCACTAGGCGACAATGCTGATGGCATGTCGAAGACCGTGGCCACCACGTTCAGTGCTGCGATTGTTCAGATTGTTATTTTGGATGCGGTTTTTTCGATTGACTCCATCATCACGGCCGTTGGTCTCACCTCGTTCATGTGGGTGATTATTCTGGCTGTTCTAGTTTCTTTTCTCGCCGTATTGGCGTTTGCAAAACCGATTGGGGATTTTGTTTTGCGGCATACGGCACTCAAGATCCTAGCGCTCGCTTTTCTTGTCTGTATTGGAATGACTTTGATAATGGAGGGGATGCATAAGCATGTGGAAAAAGAATACCTCTACCTGCCTATGGGATTTGCGCTTTTGATCGAGTTGCTTCAAATGCGAGCCGGTCACAATGCCAGTCGGCAATCGAAAAAGTCCGCCTGATATCGC
>JBILZC010000147.1:0-3580 GCA_044377415.1 Terrimicrobiaceae bacterium
TTAGGAAAAATTCTCCTCCCCCCGTAGATGTCCTACCAGTGTTGTTAGGGTTGCAGGTGAAATGATCACACAAATCCTACACGCCCTCGATGCGGCAATGAATCGCATCTTCCCGCAGAACGAATCCCAAAGCCGCTTCGCTTGGCAGAGCGAGTTCCTTTTCATTCAAGAAAAGTCGAAGCTGACACTCTCACCCCAACGCGAAGTTCGTTTACCCAACCGGGCTTTTTCTTCGGTTGGCTATGACACGATGACTTCCATGTATGACACGCCCGTGCGTTGTCCGGCATCACGGGAGCCATCACGTTTTTCTTCGATATGAAAAGACGTGATTTCCTTTCCCTCTGTGGCCTCGTAGCAGGCTCTGTTATTATTCCAGCGCCTATTGCCAGGCTCATTCGGGATACCTGTGTGCTGGGAGGCCAGCCTCTCATCATTCCACCTCAATCCAAGAATGCCTCGATTCTTTATGCCGTTTACGAGTACGGCGATTACACGCTGCATTTCGGTGATCCTGAGGCAGAGCCCCCGATCCCGACTTGGGAAGAGTTCATCGATAGTCGGAGCGTGAATATGGACGACGACGAGGAGCGGGCGGACTTCTTGGAGGAATACTTCGGCTGGGACCGCTCTGAGGGCGAGGAAGAGCCCGAAGTGCCATTAAACGAGCCAATCGATGGCGCTGCCTTGGATTTTTACATGGAGTGGGATTTTGAACTCCGCGAAAGCCCCATGGCGCTCGCGTTCCATTATCTCAACGACGTGCCTCTTTGCCCCGAGACTATCCGAAGCACGGGAGATCCACTTGGCCGGCTCCGATTCATCGAGGGCGACCACCCAGGATCGAACCTCACCTACGTGCAGGCGCCAGACCTCGCGACGATCGCCTGTCTCCAGCACCGATTGAATGCACTCAATGAAAACGTCCTCATCGAAATCCAAGGCTCATGAATTTTTTAAAACAAGAACACGGCATCACCTGGTTCAGCCAAAGCGAAATGAACCCCAATGTCATTTATGATTAACTGATGTTTTGTGCGCATAGAAAAAGCCTCTCGCTACGCTTTTTAACTCTCTCTAGCTTTGCTTATCTCAGCTTCAACACTAGCCTACGGGACACTTGCAAACAGAAACTAGATATCCTTGATTCAGCTTCACCATTGTCTTCGGGGAGATAGGGAAAAATGCGGCGGAAAAAAATGAATAAAACAAAAATTGTTGTTCTTTGCAGTGGGGGCATGGACTCCGTTGCCGCTTTGTATCAAGCTGCGCGGGATTTTGAGATTACGGCTGTTTTGAGTTTCCATTACGGATCGAAGCATAATGATCGGGAGATTCCCTTTGCTGAGTTTCATGCTCAGAAACTTGAAGTTCCGCATTCGACCGTCCGTCTTGATTTTATTGGCGAACAGTTCGAGTCCGACCTCCTCAAAAAGGGTGGAGAGATTCCAAAGGGGCACTACGAAGAGGCCAACATGAAGCAAACGGTCGTTCCCTTTCGCAACGGAATCATGCTCGCGATTGCGGCAGGTTTCGCTGAGAGCAAGGGGGCACAAGGTTTGGTCATTGCAGCGCATTCGGGCGACCACGCGATCTATCCAGATTGCCGTGAGGAATTCATGCGCTCCATGTCCGATGCGATCCGCCTTGGCACTTATGCAGCGGTCGAAGTGATAAGACCGTTCATCTCGATGACGAAAGCTGAGATCGCCAAATGCGGCAACGAACTCGGCGTGGATTTTTCTCAAACATGGTCCTGCTATGTCGGAGGTGAAACCCACTGCGGCGAATGCGGCACTTGCGTTGAACGCCGGGAGGCTTTTCTGCTGGCTGGAATCTCCGATCCCACAAAGTATCTCATCACCTCGCCGCTCCCACCGAAGCCTTCTATATGCTGATCTCCGAGATTTTCTATTCCATCCAAGGCGAGGGTGAACTCACCGGTGTGCCTTCGGTTTTTGTCCGCACCTCCGGTTGCAACTTGCGCTGCAAATGGTGCGACACCCCGTATGCCTCATGGAAACCCGAGGGTCGGCAGATGTCGGTTGATGAAATTGTCTTTGAGGTTAAAAAACACACAACCGCTCGCCATGTCGTTCTCACTGGTGGTGAACCCATGATAGCCCCTGGCATCCACGACCTATCTTCCGCGCTGAAGGGCGCTGGTTATCACATCACCATCGAAACCGCCGGTACCATCTCCCCGTCAGGCATAGATTGTGACTTGGCTTCTCTAAGTCCCAAACTTTCGAATTCGACACCTGAACTTGGAGTCATTGATGCCACTTGGATCGAGCGGCACAATGAGACCCGCCATCAACCTGAGGTACTCAGCGAATGGATCACACGCTACAATTATCAATTTAAGTTTGTGATAGGTGCAGAGGCAGACCTCTCCGAAACGTTAGCGATCATGCGTCTAGGTTTTCCTGATGTTCCTCGTTGGAAAGTCCAACTCATGCCCGAGGGTATTGACTCGACGAGCATCGCAAAGCACCGCGCCATGCTCATCGATTTTTGCAAAGAAAGTGGCTATCGCTTTTGCGACCGGCTTCATATACATCTTTTCGGAAACACCCGAGGAACCTGACCATGCCGGAACCCGCCATTGAATTCCTTGTCAGGCGCGGTATTCACCGGGCTCTTGGGGCGCGACCAATGAGGAGGACGGTTCAGAAATTCATCGGCGATGCCATTCGGGACGCGCTTAAATCCAACGCATCACCTTCGGGGCTACTCGCCGTTTCATCGGAAAACGACCATCTAACGATTTCCCCATTCGTCGAAGGTCGCATCTTCCATTTTGCTCACGCTGCGTCCCCTGACCGAAGCAATTTTCGTTGACAGGGAGAATTCGGAAGTTACCTTCCCCCGGATGCGTGTTTCCATTTCAAAGTTGAGCAAAGTTCTGCTGGCTTTAGTCGTTGCGGCTATCTTCGGGCAGTCTGTTGTTTGCTTCGCGGAGAATGCTGACTTACTCTCGTGTATCCATGAAGCTCGTCAAAACTGCGACGAGGCTTCGTCAGGCCAATCTGATCAATCGCCTGACGAGGGCGAATCAGGAGGTTGCCAGCATCTTGGCTGCCATAAACTGATTTCCGTTTCTGCGGTGCAGACTTTTGTGGTGATCTCTGACAAATACCCCGCGACGTATTTTTCTCTAAAGTCCTTCGTTCCCGACTCTCCTGTATCGGAGATCGACTATCCTCCTCAGTTGTCCTGACGAATCGTAGGCGCGGTGCGCCCTCGATTCGCGTCTAGTCGGGCCGTTCGCCCGCATCCGCCGGGTCAATCCCGAACAAAATGACTTCGTCGCGCTGATGACAACCGTTGGGCGACTCACTCAGGAAACTCAAAATGAAACTCTCTTTCACTGCTTTTTTCTCAAATATATTCTCTAGCTTTCTGGCCGCCACCATCGTCATCGGAATGACGTCGCTCTCCGCGTGCTCCTCACTGGACACTTGGTTCAAGCAAGCGGACTCGCCGCTCCCGATTGAGGTTCAGCATTCTGGAGGGGGGGAAATCCTGAGCTTTCGCGCTCATGAGACTTCCGACCGGCTATATGTCGCGGGCTCAG
>JBILZC010000081.1:0-10818 GCA_044377415.1 Terrimicrobiaceae bacterium
GCCAGCCAGTGGAATCTCATTGGCGGCCATACTCCTGCTCGGTCCCAGAATATTGCCGGGTGTTTTTTTACCGCTTTGTGCAAGCAGCTTGGTAGCGGGATCACCTTGGCTCTTCAGTTTTCTGGCCCCAGCAGGAGTCACTCTGTCCATCTGGGGCGCCAGCACCCTTCTCCGCAGACAACGATTTGATATCGGACTATCCTCAACGCGGGACATCCTATTGCTGGCAGGCCTCGGAGCAATCGTGCCGATGGGTGTCTCTGCGCTCTCGTCCGCCAGTTGTCTTGTGATTTCTGGAATGATGCCCGCAAGTAGTCTTTGGGCCGTGGTCAGCATCTATTGGGCCACCAGCGCGGCAGGAACAGTAGTCGTAACGCCCGTGATTCTCCTTATTGCAAAGGGACGGTTTCTTCCAAAAGGAATTTGTCTTAAGCAATTCGTCTTGGCCGTTTTTCAATTGGCAATCGTCTTTTCCTCAGCTTGGTTTGCCTTTCATAGCGAGTCATCCCAGGGGATCATCATGGACTCCCTAGCCTATCTGCCGTTTCCCTTTTTGATCTGGGTTGCACTCGCGCGTGGACTGCCCGCAGCGGCTCTATCGGTCCTCATTGTGGTCATGACAGCTGCCGTTTTCACGAGTGCTGGACGCGGACCATTTGTAACGGAATCCACCCTCTTCACCATCTGGCAAATCGAAATCTTCATCGCGATTGTGACCACCACTGGGCTTCTCATCGGTGCCGGCTCCGAGGCACAACGCCGCGAAAAGATTCTTCTGGCCGAGGCTGCCACACGAAAAGCGGAACTGGAGCGGTTGAAAGCGCAGATCCATCCCCACCTCCTCTTCAATTGCCTCACGACGATTCATTCACTCATTCGCACCGACACGACAGCGGCCCAAGCAGGCCTATTCTCGCTCTCCGCTTTACTGAGAAAGTCCCTCGATGTAGCCAAGGAGCCGATGATTCCCCTTCGACTCGAGTTAGAAATCATCCGCGCGTCCCTGGAACTCGATAAAATGCGATTCGAAGAGGGATTGGAATGGAGCGCGAGTGCCGATGCTCGCGCGGAAGATTTTCCTGTACCGCCGATGTTGCTTCAACCGCTCATTGAAAATGCGGTCAAACACGGCGTGGTCGAGGGATTCGGCCGAGTGAATCTGGAGGCCCATATTGACGGCGAAGATCTGCTCGTACTCGTGAGCAATACCGCTCCGCCCGACTCCAACCCCGAAAACTGGGGCGAAAGCGTCGGCTTGGCCAGTGTGCGCTCACGCATCGCTGATGCTTGCCCGCCTGGAAGCTCGGTCCATTTTTCTAGAACGCCGGATGGGTTGATTCAGGCTTTTGTTCGTATCAAGCGTCTCGGAAGGAACCCTTAAGAATAGCGGATAGAGTTATACTTCTATCCGATCAAGATACAGGTTGAATCGTATGCATAATGCTTTATCGTGTGCATGATGAAAACCCGCGTGACCCTCACCCTGGATCCAGAAGTATCCCATCGCGGCAAATTGGCTGCTCGAGCCCGAGGAACGACTTTTTCAGGTTTGATAGAGCAATTGCTCGGAGCTCATGCTCCACGCAAGAATAAGGCGAAGTTACCTTTCCATACTAAGTGGCAAGGCAAGCTTACATTGGCCAAGAAATCCGAGGCTCGCATGGATTACCTAAAAGAAAAATACCAACTCCCCAACGAGGATCAATGAGACTCCTCCTCGATACTGAGATCCTCTTGGACTTCGTTCTAGAGAGGGCGCCCCATCATGAATCGAGCGGAAAGATATTAGAATGGGCGGAATCTCACCCGGGGTCCTGTGCAGTGGCTTGGCACTCGCTTGCGAATATCCATTACCTGACACGAGGAAACACTCGCGGTTTTTTTCGTGATTTATTGCAGTTTATCGAAGTGCCACGAACGGGTGGGGATGACATGCTCCTCGCATTGGAATTAGGTTTTAGCGACTTGGAGGATGCTATGCAGTGCGCCTCTGCGATTCTCTTTGGAGCTCAGATGATCGTAACGCGAAACATCAGCGATTACAAAAAATCCCCTATCAAGGCGGTGACGCCATCATTTATCCTCACTCTCTTGTCCCGAGACGGGAAGAGTCTTTGATTCGGATCAAGCGTGTGGTAGGAACTAAATCATGAAGGTCTTGATTCTCGATGACGAACCTCCCGCAAGGCGTGGCTTGAAAGCCGCCCTCAACGACATCGGCGTCACTGATGTCCGCGATGTGGGCACAGTAGATCAGGCTCTGCAGGCAATCATTGACGAGCGTCCCGACGTGCTCCTCCTCGATGTGGAATTGCGCGGGGGCAAGAAGAGCTTTGATCTTCTCCATGCACTCCCCGCCGATGGGATTCCCGTCATCTTTATCACAGCTCACCCCGAGCATGCCGTTCGCGCTTTTGAGGTCGATGCCATCGATTATCTACTCAAGCCCGTCGACCCACAAAGGCTCAAACAAAGCCTCAAGAGGGTTTCCGGCGCAGGATCAAACGAGGAACGTCCATTCACACGTGACGATAAAGTTCTCTTCCGCGACGGGTCAAAAAACATCCTTCTCCGAGTCGGCGACATACAGGTGCTAGAAGCCTCCGAAGCCTACACTCGCCTCATCCTAGGAGACGGCCGCGGGATCACCATCAATGGGACTCTTAAGAGCGTCCGCGACCGCCTTGATCCCGATCTCTTTTTTTCCGCCAGCCGAAGCCAAGCGATCAACCTCGAGCATGTCGCCAATGTGGAAGACATCGAAGGGGGGTTCATGATTCTGACTATGGCCAACGGCGTGAAGGTCGAACTGTCTCGAAGGCATAGTGGCGAATTCCGCCGGTTGAAGTCCGTTTAAAAAAACGCTTTTTTTGCATTTTCAACGAGTGGTCGTTTTTGCGGGTTGAACGGATTTTTGTGAACTTTGAATGGCGCTAGAGGGAGGCGGAATATAGCGAAACGGGCCTCACTGATTTGCGTGTTTTTGAAAAATAGATCATACAGCGGTCGATGAAAACTTACCTGACACGCAACCCAAACTGGATCAACGAAACCGCCTACAGGGTCGTCAAAAATCGAGCAAACCATATAAAATCAAAACTCCTCGTCGCTACGTTCGCCACCCTATCCATGGTCGGATGCGCTACTGGGCCAAACGCACAGACAGATGCGGTGATAGGTGGCCTGCTTGGAGCAACCGCAGGAGGTATTATCGGTCACCAATCTGGTCGAGGCCTTGAAGGAGGAGCGATAGGAGCTGGTATCGGAGCCTTAGCCGGAAATGCATTTGGCAATGGAGTTGACCAAAGACAAAACAACCGTCATCAGGCTCAATACCATCAATCAGCTCCAGAACCTAGATACTATCAACAGGCTCCCGTATACATCCAACCCACTCCCGAACCCGTATGTTATCACCAAACAACCGTATACCAATATTAGGGTCGTTGATTTAAGCAGGATTTTCCGCACCTGAATTTCCAGCGAGGAAGAATTGATACCCTTGTCTCTTTGAAATTAGACTTTAAAACCTCAAGTGAAGGGGGCTTGGCCGTCTCGGCCGTGTGGAGTCTGGTCTACTTGCTTGCCACCCATTCCCCTTGGAACCAAGGAGCATGCCAAAGCACACAGGCGGTGCCTCCGGCTCGGAGAGACGCGCTGTGCTCCTCTCCTAAAATCCAAAAGCAAGCTGTTTTTGGTATGAGGTAATCGTTATCACAACGGCATGAAGATACGATTATCCATAGACGTTAAACAAGTTGACCGATTGAAGTTCTCCTCTTCACCCTCACAACGGCACCACGAGAGGTATCGGCGAAACAACGCATCTTACTATTCGCCGTCCAACTCGGCATCCCTCATCTCTGCGACCTCCCGAGCACTAAACCGCCGACCTCGCCAAGTTGCCTTTCGCTGAGCAGCAAAATCAATCTGGACAGGTTTGGAGTTCTTATCTTGAGGTAAAGGAGAAAGAATGGCGTAGGGATTTCCTCTCCTAAGAATTTTCACGGATTCGCCATTCTTAAGCCACGCAGAAACACGGCGAAAATGATTGCGCAGATCAGCGACATTAACCGTATTCATGATAGATAAAAATATCACGAGTGAATCGCTCTTCGATCTTTTTAAAATCGGCTTTCTCCATGCGCAAAAAAACCTGCCTCGCGAAACCTACGGATTTATCGTCCCTTTTTCCCGACGTCTCGCGATGAATCAGGCGAACGGGAAGCGTCTCCCAATCCCTCACCGATTTCGACTCGCCGCAGGTAACCGTGTGGATACCGATTCCGAATGCTTTCAATTCGCCATCCATGAGTGTGCCCACCCTCCAAGCGAAAGGGGGATTCATGATTTTGACCTTGGTCACCGACGAGAATCTCGCACTAGACCGCGGCGGCATCGTGTCGAATTCCGTCGATTTAAGTCGCTTCAAAAAACGCTTTTTTTGCATTTTCAACGAATGGTCGTTTTGGCGGGTTGAACGGATTTTACTGAACTCTGAATGGCGCTAGAGGCAGGCGGAATATAGCGAAACGGGCCTCACCGATTTGCGTGTTTTTGAAAAATACTCCATACAACGGTCGATGAAAACCTATCCCACTCGCCACCCAAACTGGATTGATGAAACCGACTTCGCACAGCCTCCTAAGAAAGGTTGGACAGAGCGAATCGGCATCTCATTCCCCGTCGCCTTTGTCATCGTCCTCGGACTACACCTCACCGTCCTAGGCGGGATCTATGCGAGCAATAAACTCAAACCCCGCCCCATCCCTGCCCCATTGGCGGCGAAGGAAAATGAGCCATCCCAAGGCCCAGTATCAGATGCTTTCGTAGCACGTAATGCTTGGCCCGAATCGAGCGCCACTCCGGTAGTGAAAGCGATGCCCAAGCTTGCTCAAAAACCCACCATCAAAGTAGTGGCTAACGAGATCAAAAAAACCGAACCGATCATCGCCCAAACCACAAAAGCATTAATCACCCCCGCCGTCCCCAAGCCTCCTCAATCGCTCGCCCATGCCCCCTCGCCTTCAGCCGCACCCAAACCAGCCCCTGTAGCAAAATCAAACACCAGCGCCTTGAGGGCCCAATTTCTCGCTACCCAAATGGCAAGTCATCCCGCATCGGCAGTCAAGGAAATCCGTCAAGCCATTCCCACAAAAGCAAGCGTCCAACCCATCGCCGCAACAAATACCGAGCTCAGTGTGCCCGTTGCACCTAAAGCTATAGCCGCGACGCCTACTCCCGTTTCGCCCTCCTCAGCTATTCAGTCAAGCACACCCGCCCCCGCCGTGACCGAATACGTCCTCAACGGCGGCGACAACCTCTACTCCGTCTCACGCCGCCTTCAGGTGCCCTACAACGAGCTCATGGAGGCCAATGGCATCACCGACCCTCGGCAGTTGCGTGTTGGCCAAAAACTCAAAGTCCCAGACCGCAAATCCGACATCTAGTCCCACTCTCCAATACCACCCCATTCCCAATTAGCCCATCTACCAAATGCACCTCAACCTCTCCGACACCAACCCCTCGAAACTCCTTCAGACGCTCCAAACGGCCTTCATGAATAAAGACAAGAATGTGACTCTTGATCTCTTGGGGCCGGGACTGATTCTCAATGATACGGCATTGATGCTGTATGAGGAAATTCGCAACCGCCCGAGTTGCACGAAGGTCCACATCCACTCTCGCACCTGCCTCTTCGATGGAGCCATCTTACTTTGGCTCGCCGGAGACACCCGCACGATCCGAAGTGATGCGTGGATCCAGGTTTCTGAAATCCCAGATGCGCCCATTCGTCCCATGCGCCCAAAAAGTCGAAGACTCGCTGAATACAGCAACGCGATTCCCATCATCGACGAATATCCGGCTGAAACCGATCTGCGAACGGTCATCAAATACCTCGGCGAATGGTTGCCTGTGGATGAAATCGCTGGCCTGCGACTCTTCGAAAGCGAATTGCGAGACCTCGGGTTACTCCACGACGCCGAAAGCGATAAAACCCTAACCTCTTTGTTCAAAGGTTTAGAACACCCCGTTGTGTAATGAGGGCGGCGTTATTCGGTTTTTATGAAACCCATAGCATTCTCCTCACGATTCATCCGAAAGCACGGAGTTGCCTTGCGGCAGGCAGTGTTGGTTCGCCCCCCCAGGATGTCTCATCCTTGCTTCGGGCTGCTTATGCAGCCTACCGCGCATCCGCCCTGTTGCTTGGTTCCCAAAGGTCTCGATTCACCCTTTGGGCTGCCTTAGGCCGTCTTTCTCCACTCCGCTTCGATTGCCCACCCTGGGCTACACCGTTGACTCGGTGCTACGCTTCGCTACAGTTGCCTCGTTACTGCGCTACGCTCCGGTTGCCCACCCTGGGCTACACATTTGTCTTTCCCTTGGGATATGCGCTATCGCGCGGGTGTTCGCTCCCGCTCATCTCGCCCTTCGGGCTGCCTGCGGCAGGCTACCCAGCCAGCGCCCGCTGGCATGTGTTCGCTCCCGCTCAGTTGATTCGCAGGATCTCCCGACCTGCTCCTCCTTCGGAGCTGCCTTGTGGCAGTCTATCTCGACCTTCCCCGAAGGTCTCGATTCGCCCTTCGGGCCAACCTTCGGTTAGTCTATCTCGCGCCTGCCCTGGCGCTCGATTGTCTTCCCCCTAGGTAAGTGCGCTTTCGCGCGGGTGTTCTCGCACCTGACCCGGAGCTCGATTGTCAAAATTCTCTACTTAAAACTTAATAATTAAAAACTTAAAACTCCCCCTCCCCCCTCCGGAAATCCCAAAAAAGGAAATTAAATCGGGACTGACTCCCTCGGAGACGGCGGCGCGGCGCCCCTACCTTTTTAACGATTTGGTTTAAGCTCCACGCAACGCGCCCCTTTCCAAATAAGGTAGGGATCCGCCTTCGGGAACTCCGGCGTGAAGATTAGCGCGCCGTCGCCGTCCGTATCTCGCGCCTGACTTGCCAAGCCGTAGTCGCGCAGCACGGAGGTTGGCTTGCCAAGCCGTAGTCGCGCAGCGCGGAGGTTGGAGGCGCCTTTGTATCCCAGAAGACGGCGCGTCGCGCCTGATGTTTGGGACACCGGCGGCGCGGCGTCCCTACCTTCGCTTAGAAAAAATGGGAACGTTTAGTTTAGCTCGGGCTTGGCGCCTTGCCGGCGGCGGTAGGCGTAGATTCCTAGACCGAGGAGCAGCAGCGCGGCTGTGGCGTAGGTCTCGGGCTCGGGGACCGGCCTCACATGGTATGGCGATGGCCCGAACGAGTTTTCTATGAAACTACTACCGATGAGGGACGACCCACTGTCGCTGTAGAATTTAATGCGGGAAAGGCTAGCTGTGACATCTGTGGTATTCACAAAGTAGAGGTAGTCGGAGTAGAGCGTGTAATTGTAGATCTTTAAGTCGTATTGCATCTGCGCTGATAACCCCGAAAATTGGAGCCAGATGTTCCCTCCTGCCATGTCGATGGTCGAGTTGGCTAAAAGCGTGAATGCCCCAAGCGTTTCGGTGACATTGCCGTCAAATTCGATTGTCCCCCCATTCAACTTAATGGCTGCCGCATTGTCGATCGCTTCGCTTGCGGCGATGAGGAGGGAGCCACCCGTGTTGACGACCACTTCTAAACTGTCCCCTAGCGAGTTGGCAGCTCCCGCTCGCAGTGTGCCCGAGTTGACCGTGGTGTTGCCGGTGAAGGTATTGTTGCCAGAGATTGAGAGTGTGCCCGTGCCGTTCTTGGTCACCCCACCCGACCCGCTGATGGTTCCGTTGATCGAGAGAGTCGTCCCGCTCGCGACATCGTAGGTGGTGTTCTGCGCGGTGATGCTGCCGCTCAGCGTCATCGTCTGGTTCGACGCGACATTGTAGATCGACATGGCGTTCGTGATCGTGCCAGTGGTGTCGAATTTCAGGAGCGAGGAGCCACTGGATTGAGTGATCGTGCCGGTGCCGGCTGCTGCGGTGTTGCC
The DNA here is from genome assembly GCA_044377415.1 of Terrimicrobiaceae bacterium. Taxonomy (GTDB): domain Bacteria; phylum Verrucomicrobiota; class Verrucomicrobiia; order Chthoniobacterales; family Terrimicrobiaceae; genus UBA967. The sequence continues at coordinate 7,951 of JBILZC010000081.1, forward strand.
GATGACCAGCGTGCCGGTGTTGAGCGTTGTGCCGCCGGTGTAGGTGTTGTTACCGCTAAGAGTGAGGGTGCCGTTACCGATCTTCGTAAGCGCCAGCGTGCCTGCGGTGTTTTTGATGACGCCGGCGAAGGTGCTCGTGGCATCGTTGTCGCCGATCGTCAAAGTCGGCGTCCCGCTCATGCCATCCACCGTGCCGTTGCCCGAAAGACCGTTGATGGTTTCGCTGAAGCCGGCCATTTTGAGGGTGCCGGAGTCAATGATGAGGTTGCCTTTGCCGGCGCCATTGGCGATCTGGTCGGCGCGGCCAAGAGCCAGCGTGGCATTTGCTGTGCTGATCGTCGTGTTGCCTGCATAGCTGTTGGCAGTGCCTGCGTTGTTCAATGTGAGGGTGATACTGGCGCTTCCCGAGGAGGTCACGGTGAGGCCCGAGTTGCCGGAGATCGCCCCCGTGACGCTGATAGTCCGTCCTGCGGTGTTGGCTGCACTGAAGACGGCATCCGCCAGATTGGCATTGAGGGAGCCGGCAAGAACTACTCCCGTGCTTTCCGAGCGGAAGGCACCGATATCGACTCCGCCTTGCCCAGCCGCACTGTTAACAATAATGGCATTGTTGATGGTCACTGCACCATTAAAGTAAAACTGAACCAAGTCCGTGACGGCGGCGCCCATCGTGATCGTTCCCGTGCCATAGATACCACTGGTCACGGCACCGGGAGAGCCTGCCCCAATAGAGCTGGCAACGAGAAGGCGCGTGGCTGTTGCTCCGCTGCCATTGCCAAAGACCGTGCCGCCGGAATAGGTATTGGCTGTATTCGTAAGGATGGAAGACACCGTGCTACCTCCAAAAAACTGAAGCCCCATGCTGCCGGTGAAGAGCTGTGCGCTGGCGGTGCCTGGCATGACTGTTCCGATTCTCAGTGTCCCGCCACTTCCTGCGCTGGAGCTGTCCGTGATGGTTCCGGTGGCAGTGGAGAGGCTGCTGATCGTGTTGTTGAAGCCACCGAGATCCAGGGTAGCACCCACTGCAACACTCACCGCGCTGTTGCTGCTGAAGCCGCTGGTGCTACCAGCCTTGAGTGTGCCAGCGCTGATAGTTGTGCCGCCCGAGTAGGTATTGCTTCCAGCGAGTGTGAGTGTGCCAGTGCCGTTCTTGGTCAACGCACCGGTTCCGGAAATTGCACCAGAGAGGGTTGTGTTGCTTGTGGCATTGGTCGTGAGCGTGTAGCTACCTAACGAAATGTTGCCGGCACCGGAGATGGTGCCGAGGTTTTGATTGGATCCCAGAGCCAGAGTGCCAGCATTAATTGTGGTGGATCCCGTGTAGGTATTCGCACCGCTGAGAGTGAGTGTGCCGGTGCCATTCTTGGTCATGCCGCCTGTCCCGCTGATGATGCCGGAGAGGGCTGTGCTCGAATTGGCGGCGCCTGAAGTGAGGGTGTAGGAGCCCAGTGCGATGTTGCCTGCGCCCGCGATCGAGCCCACCGTCTCACTGGCACCGAGGTTGAGCACGCCCCCGCTGGAAACCGTCACTGCACCTGTGTCTGGGATGGCGCTGCCACCATTGAGTGTCAGCGTGCCAGCATTGACGGTTGTCGCGCCGGCGTAGGTATTCGCTCCACTGAGAGTGAGTGTGCTGTTACCTGCCTTGGAGAGGCTACCGGTTCCGGAGATAGCCCCGCTGATTGTGATGTTCCCGGAGGTGGCGTTAATTACGCCGGTGGAAGAACTGCCAATCTCCACGGCCATATTGATCGTCTGGGCGTTGGCAGAGTTATTGCTGATATCACCTTTGACAATGAGCGCCGTGCCCCCACTTGCACCGGCTGATCCGGCATTTGCGGCCAGCGTGTAGGCGCCAGCGGCAGCATCAAAGGTGATGCCCGCGATCGATGAGAGCGTGCCGCTGCTGATGTCATTGGTCGCCGTGCCACCGGCACCAGTGTAAGCGGTGCTCACATCGGTGACGAGTGCGGGGCTGAAGCCGGATGACCAATTGCCAGTGGTGCCGGACCAGGTCGATTGGTTCGAGGCTGTGTAGCTGAGCGTGATTGTCCCTCCGCTTGGGTTGGTGAGAGCCCACAGCCCCGTGCGATTTCCAGAGGCGATGCCAAAGTTGTTGAAGTTGAGACTGAAGTTTCCCGAAGTGAATCCTGTTTGGCTTGCAGCGCTGATGATATCCCAGCTGTAGCTTCCGCCATTGCTCCAGCCAGTAGGAGTGCCGTTCAGGTAAATCGTAAAGGGGCTGGCCGCCGTGTTGTTGAGAGTCAATGCGCCGCTGGTGGCGATCTGGTCGTAATCGACACCTGCCACCGAGGCATTCACATTGCCGATCGTAAAATTGTATCCGGCGCCTACGTTGATGGTCAGGGAGGAGGTATTGAATTTTGCCGCTGCTGCGGCGGTTCCGGCTGAAATGACTGCTCCAGTATTAATCGTGAGCGCACTCGAAGAGAGGTTGCCACCCACGGCCAGCGTGCCGCCGCTCACTGTGGTCGCCCCGCTGTAGGTGTTTTCACCACTGAGCGTGAGTGCGCCCGTGCCAGTCTTGGTGAGGGCACCCGTGCCACTGATAACTCCGGACACTGTCGTGTTCGAGTTGGCCCCGCCTGCGGTGAGGGTATTTGAACCCAGCGCAATGTTGCCCGCACCGGCTATCGAGCCCACTGTCTCGCTGGCCCCCAGATTCAAAACCGCTCCGCTGGAGACGCTCACCACACCAGTGTCGGCGATCGCACTTCCACCGCTCACACTGAGCGTGCCGGCGCTGATGGTTGTTGCACCTGCGTAGGTGTTCGCTCCCGAGAGGGTGAGCGTGCCAGTGCCGGTTTTGGTGAGAGCCAGCGTGCCTGCAGTGTTTTTGATCACGCC
>JBILZC010000018.1:0-31444 GCA_044377415.1 Terrimicrobiaceae bacterium
GGCGGAGTTGATCGACTCTCCTCAAATCCCAGGAGGCCCCTCGAAGCGAATTTCTGGAAAACCAGGCCAGTGGCTGGAAATAGATGTCACTTTCGATCGCCACGACACAACGGCCGACGCACCCAAGTTTTCGGGCGATCTCACGTTTAATTACTATATTCTCCTCAATAACAAATCCTCAACCAAGGAAGGCAAGCCGACCTTGCTCACAGGCACCATCACGCAAACCGAGGCGCCGATGGAAAAAGGCCTCCACGCAGCTGCCTTCGTAACACCTCAGACCATCGCCCTTTTCTTTGAAGGCAAGCCGCCCACAACAACTCAACAAGCCATCATTGATATCGGCGTGACGATCTCGGATGACGCGGGGGTCGCCGATCAATATACGATGAAAGGAAAGCCCGGTTGGTGGGATAACAAGACCCAACTTGAATCTTTATCGCTGGTCCCAGACCGTGTTTTATCGAAAGATAGAACGCCCTTTTCCGTCCTCTCCTGGGATTATTATCTTCCCGCCAAGACGAAAAGCGGCAACTAGTTTTTTGTCTGAATATGGCTCGAAGGGACAGTATATTTGCTCTCAACTTGGGAATGCAAACCGTCAGTTTGGCGGAGTTTCAAGCATTGCCAAATGGAGGGCTTAAGCTGGTTGACTTCCGCAAGTCCGAGCTCATCGTCGACCCGGTCGCGGATGCCACTCGCCCGATGCAAATCGAAACGGTGGTCAAGGAATTGCGCGACGCCTTGAAAGTCAAAGCGGGCACTCGCATCCATGTGACTCTCCCCTCTCAATCTGTTTTTTCACGCTTCGTTAAACTTCCTGGAACAACTCCGGAGGATGTGACTTCGATCATTGCCTTTGAAGCACAACAGAATGTTCCCTTCCCGATTGATGACGTGATTTGGGATTATCAAATCATGGGGCCGAGCCGCGATAATATGTGGGATGTTTCCCTTGTCGCGATCAAGGCCGACTCGCTCTCGGAAGTGGCTGATGCCGTCACGCGCGGGGGCTTAAAAGCTTGGAATATCGAGGTGTCTACATCGGCCCTCTACAACGCTTTTCGCTACAATTACCCAGAAGCAAGCGGTTGTTCTCTCCTCATTGATATGGGGTCTCGTACGACCAACTTGATCTTCTGTGAGGGGGAGAAAATGTTCAGCCGCAGTATTCCTATCGCGGGAAACAGCATCAGCACCGCGATCTCAAAGGAGTTCAATCAAGATATCACCCTCGCTGAAAGATTGAAGGTCGAAAAGGGAAGCATCGGCCTTGGGGGCGCTTACGCGGAACCAGAAGATCCGACTGCAGCCAAGCTTGCCAAAGTCACCCGCAATACCATGACGCGCCTTCATGCGGAAATTGCGCGCTCCATCAATTTCTACCGTACCACACAAGGAGGCTCTTCTCCACTGCGAGTCTACCTCTGTGGAGGCAGCGTCGAGCTCCCTTATTCGATCGAGTTTTTTAATGAAAAACTCCAGGTCCCCGTTGATTTTTTTAATCCGATCAAAAACCTGATCGCAACTCCCGAGTCCGCCGCGCAAACAGCCAGCATCTGCTCGGGAGGCCTAGGTGAATTAGTCGGATCTGCTCTCCGCTCGCTTAAAAACTGCCCGCTCGAAATGAGCCTTCGCCCGCTCAGTACGATCCGAGCCCAAGACATGGGTCGACGCGCTCCGAAGCTGGTCCTTTCAGCCGTTTTTATAGCTCTCATCCCACTGCTTTGGTTTCTTTACTTCACCGAAGCCACCAAGGTCCTCGACGACAAGCTTTCCAAATCGCAAAAAGACGCCTCCGCACTCACGACGCTTTCCGCAAATATCGACAAAATCACCGCCGAGCAAAAGGCTCTCGTCGCGGAAACCCTGCCTTTTCTAGTAAAGGCTCACGAGCGTTCCGCCTGGACGGAAATCTTGGAGGAACTGGCTGATAAAATCCCAACCCGCTTCATTTGGATCACCCAACTCAAGCCCGTCATCGGCACCTTGGCTCCGCCTGAAGATCCCGCCAAACCCGCAGCACCCAAAGGCGCCCCGACTCCGGCGCCTCAGCCGCCTGTTCCAGCGATCACTGGAGTAGAAGTCAATGGCCTTTATTTGGACAACCCGCCCAATAAAGATGGCGCCCTCGTTATCGATGATTTTTACAATAAACTGAAAGCGGCAGCGGATCACGCCGCCGGGGAAAAGATCGCCTACCCCTTTTCCATGGGAGAGGACAAATCCAAGATCATCACCCAGCGAACCACCCCCACCGGAGAAAATTGGGCTTACGGATACACTCTCGTTCTTCCGCTCGCACAGCCTATCGTTTTGCCATGAGTTGGTTCAAAGAAAACCCCATCCTTTCTGTCGCCTTGCTAGTGTGCTTGTTGGTAGCAGGCGCCATCGCCTATTACGCCAGTGCGGCCGCCTCCACCTATCAGGCCGCCCATGATTCCTTGACGTCGCAAATCAACGCTTTTTCCTCGTTGCAAAAAAAGTCACCCTACCCAACGGAAGAAAACCTGAAAATTATCACCGCGAGTCGTTATAAATATGCCGAAGCTTTCTATGGCCTCAAAGAAACCATTTTGAAAATGGAAGCCCCGCTGGAGCCTATCACACCGCAGGAATTTCAGGACAAGTTACGTGAGGGGGTCAACGATCTCAGCAAAACAGCTAAAGAGAAAAACATCAAACTGCCTGAAAAATTCTTTTTCGGCTTTGACGAGTATCAATCCCAACTCCCCTCGCCCGAGGCCACTCCCGCCCTCAACCGCGACTTCAAGGTTCTTCAAAAACTCCTCCAGAACCTCGTAAGCCTGCCTGTGGAATCGATCAACATCCTTGAAAGGGAAGCCGTGACTGAGGCTGCTCCGACGCCCACGCCTCAGCCAACGGCAAAAAAAACCGCGACTGCACCAACCCCCTCCGCCCCTCCCATCCTTTCCACGAGATTCAAGCTTTCCTTTACAGCCCCGCAGGAAAAAACTCGCGCTGCCATTAATTTGATACCAAAAAGCGAGTCATTTTTAATCATTCGCTCCCTCGTTATGGAAAACACCACGCCCGCCGCGCCCTCTAAAAAAGACGCTTCACCACCACTCGCTGGAAATAAAAAATCTGCCAACCTGCAAGTCCTCCTTGGCAATGAATCTGTGAAGACCGACTTGTCTCTAGAAATCTTGGACTTCCCTGAACCTGAGCCCCCCAAAAAACATTAATCATGGATTGGGCAAAAAAGAACTACGACTCATTGATCTTAGCCGCTTGCACGGCGCTTCTCGCCTTCACTGCCGCGCATTTTTATTTTCAAAGCGAAGGTTTTCTTTCCTCCATCCCCACCGCGACAGTCGTGAAGCCGTCGGAATCGAAAGTCACCGCTGAAAAAACCGAATCTCTCGCGCGAGCTCGCTCGGTGATTGAAAAGCCCGTTTCGTGGAACGAAAAATCTCTTCTTAATAACGATCAAAAAGACCGCGGAAACCTTTTTGTCTCCCGCCTCTACATCCTAAAAGATGGCAACCTCATTGATCCCATCGAAGGCGAGCAACAACTTCACCCTCCGATCACCAATGCTTGGCTTATTAAATTTGGCCTGAATTTCGCCGATGCAACGATCAAAGATCAAGATCCCGACCAAGATGGTTTTACGAATCTGGAAGAGTTTAATGCCAAGCCCGATACCGACCCTAAAGATAAGGCCTCACACCCTCCAAAAATCAATAAGCTTCGCTTTGTCAAATTCGAGCAAATAGACTTCCCCGTTATATTTAAAGGTGACGCTGGCATAGATGGAATTGAATTGCAATTTGGAAAAGTTAAATTCACCCCCTCCCGCACCACTGGCTCCAGCGACCCAGAGGTCGTACTAGGATCTATCGATTTAAATGGCATTAAATACCATGTGCGATCCTATAAGAAAAAAGAATATCCCACCAGCTTACCCTCCGCTGACAAAACTAAATACGATGAGGTTTTGAATATTGTCTCCAGAAATATAGCACAAGATGAAAATCTTAAGACGATCGAAAGCGATACAAATGAAGCAGTAAAGAAACTTAAACTTAGCGAAGACGCTTTTTCTGAACAACAAAAATCCAAGGCTAACAAGGACTCTTTGAAAAAAGCTTCTGAAGAAGTGGATATTTCCAAAAATAAAATATCCAACTTGCGAAACTCCTACAATCAAGGAATAAAAGACATTTGGCGCTCGGTTGATCCTAGTTTTGAAAAGTATTTGGACACACCGAAAAAAGATTGGTCCGAGGTTACTCTGACAAACACTTTGACTGGCGAAAGCATGATTCTAGTGAAGGGAATACCTACCCCAGACCCTAATTCTATTGGTGAGTTTTACGACTCCATTACCAACGAAACGCTGCGCTGCAAAAAAGGAGCAGAAATCACAATGAAGTCCGACTTAAATAACAAGCTTAAATTGATTGATATTTCTTCATCGGAAGCCAAGATGCAAGCCATAGCGACCGGAACAACATACACTCTGCCGAAATCCTCCAGCCCAGCTCCTCGAATTCCATGACCATCTCCCGTGCAAGGCTTCTTTTTTTAACGCTCACAACCGCGTTTAGTTGCCCCCTCGCTGCGCAGTATCCCGGCGTGCAAAGCACTGTAGAGCGACAGATTCAGACTCTGGAGCAAAAAAAATCCTATGCTGAGGGACTCATTGCCGAGGCGGATGCGAAAATAAAAGAATCGGACTTTGCGATCGCCTACGCTCGCTACAAAAGCGCCGTAGACATTCTTCCTCGCGGAGGTTCGGCCGTGGATTCAACACGTCAAGCCGCGCTGGATGGCTTTTGCGGAGCCGCTGTCAAACTATCCAATCAACGCGTTTCCCAAGGTCGCTATGATGATGCTCTCGCTGTCGTTGAGGTTGTTCTAGAGGAGCGATACAATCCCAACTACGAGCCAGCCCTCTCTCTCCGCAAAGATATTTTCAAACCTCAGGCTTTTGCGGACAAAGGCACGCTCACTCCCGACCAAGTCTACCGCATTTATGAAGTTCAAAATTTACTCGGCGAGGGCGTGGAGTATTTCGAATTGGGTCGCTACGATCTGTCCTTCAAACGCTGCGAACGGGTTCTGAATATTGATAAAAACAATATTGCGGCTCGTCGGCTCATGGAAAAAATCAAATCTGATCGAACGAATTATTCCACTACCGCCTTCAACGATTCCCGAGGCGATTTGCTGGCGAAAGTAACCAAAGCCTGGGAATCACCAGTCAAAAAATTTACTGCCGACGCATACACCATTTTGGAGCAACCCCAACTTACCACCCGAAGCACCCAAGCCGTATCTGACAAACTGGATTCGATAAGAATCCCTCGCCTGGATTTGACAGACGCTACCATTCGCGAAGCTTTGGATTTTATCAAAAAACGCGCCCGCGAATTAGATGACTCCGAAGCGGATCCCGACAAGAAAGGCCTCAATATCGTTCTTAAATTGTCTCCCGACGACGTTGCCTACAGTTCCCCGATCACACTCTCCTTGGACGACGTTCCCCTGCGTGAAGCTCTGCAATATGTGTCACAGGCAGCCAACCTTAAAATCAAAATTGATCCTTACGCGGTGGTGGTTGTGCCCCAAGAGGAAAACACGGATGTTCTGATCACGAAGGAATACAAGGCTCCACCCAGCCTCATTCAGTCCTTGCCTGGCGCATCCTCCGGGGCGGTGCTGGAGGGCGTGGCGACCGGATCCCAGTCTGTGCTTGTTGCTCGCTCGCCCGCAAAAGAATACCTTGAGGCCAATGGCGTTGTATTTCCACCAGGCGCTAGCGCCAACTACATGGCCTCTTCCAGTCGTCTCATTGTAAAAAATACCGAGTCCAATCTCGAGTTAGTGGATGCCCTTGTCGAAACGGCTACGGAAGCCCCTGAGACACAGATCGAAATCAAAGCCAAATTCCTTGAGATCTCTCAAACCAACCTTAACGAGTTGGGTTTTGATTGGCTTTTGGGATCGTTCAGCTTGCCTGGAGGATCAGGTTTTAAAGGGGGAGGGGGGACAGAAGGTTCGGGTAACATAATTAACAAAGCGGGTTTTCCAATTAATAGTGGTATTTCTGGGTCCCAAGATTTACCGGCCGGCTCAACTAGTACCACCTCGGGACCACTTACAGCTGGCAATAGAAATGGAAGCTCAGCCATTACCGTCAATGCGATCGATGCTCTCCTTTTGAATAGCCCTTTTGGGCCTGCCGCAGGCGCATTGTCGGTTGCTGGTATCTTTACCGACCCAGAGTTTCAAGTGGTTCTTCGCGCCATCAATCAAAAAAAGGGCGTGGACTTGATAAGCTCCCCTACAGTTACAACTAAAAGCGGAAGACAAGCTAAAGTGGAAATCATTCGCGAGTTTAGATACCCCACCGAATTTGCCGCCCCCAAACCCCAAGGTTCCGCTGGAGGCCAATTTACACCATCTGTGCCCGCTGCGCCTTCTGGTTGGACAGTTAAGCCCACAGGCATTACACTAGAAGTCCTTCCCACACTGGAATCGGATAACTATACCATTCAATTAGAGCTCGAGCCGCGCGTCATTGAATTCGATGGCTTTATTAACTATGGCAGCCCGATTTACGCAACCGTGATGGCTAATGGAGAAACTCCCCTCGTTGGTCAGATGGGATTTGATCTTTTTTTGCCTTCCAAAACCTTCGAGGCAACAGCGAATGCCATCAACCAACCCGTTTTTTCCGTTCGTGAAATTAAAACACAAGTGTCTGTTTATGATGGACAAACCGTAGTTATGGGGGGGTTGATGCGTGAAGACGTCCAAAAGGTCGAAGACAAGGTCCCTCTCCTTGGGGACATCCCCTTAGCGGGTCGCCTTTTCCGCAGTAGTGCAGATAAACATACCAAACGCAATTTGATTATGTTTGTAACGGCCAGCATTATGGATCCATCTGGCCAACCTTTTGCTTCTAATAATGAGGAGGAAATTATTTCTCCTATAATTGAAGAGACTGGTCCCCAACCTACTCAGGTTTATAGCACTCAAGTCAATCAGCCCATTTTGAATTCTGCCGAAGATTTAACTCCCCCACTCCCACAATAAACAACCTTCGATGATTTATTTACCATACCGATTTGGGAGACCTTCTCCAAAGAAAACCTTTTCTCGACTTACTCAAGGCCCCTCAATCTCATTAAAAGTGGCTTTATATCTCACCATCCTCCTTTCCCTCTCATTTAATGTCATGGCCGAAGCTGACATCGTTGCCATATCCGATAAGGAGATTGCTAAACGTCAATCATCGGCAAAAGAGGCCGCTGATTTTGTAAAGAAAGGGGATAGGGAGTGGTCGAATGCCACTTTCGACAAAAAAGCTCTTGAAAAAGCCTACAATCATTACCTTATTGCGATTGACTTACTCCCACTCAACTCCTCCACAGAATCTCAGAGAAAAGGGGCATTAGATGATTTTTGCAAGTTATCCATTGAATATGCCAACCACTTAATCGATCGTGGCCAATTTAATGATGCTCAAAGTGTGGCAAAAACCGTCCTTTCTGCCAAATACAATCCCAACTACAGGCCCGCAGCCCAACTTCTTTCCCGCCTAGAGCAAAACGGATCCTTCAACAAAAGCATCACCCCGAGTTTAGCAGACAAAATTGATCAAACGGAGTTTATTCTCCAACAAGCCTTAGGTTTCGTTGATACAGGCCGCTACGATCTCGCTTTCAAACGCTACGAAGAAGTTCTCAACTTAGACCCTTATAATAAAACGGCGCGCAAAGGATTGGAGCATGTTAACAATCTTAGAACAAAGTATTATAATTCCTCTTTTAACGAGTCCCGTGGCCGTATGCTTTGGCTTACAGAACGCACATGGGAGCGTCCACCTCGCCAGATTCGCGTTCTAGATCGTTCAACTGAAGGTGTTACTAAAGTTACAAGCTCTAGTAAGGATGCCATCAATAGAAAATTAAATGGAACAATCATCCAAAAAATTGACCTTCAAGATGCCACTATTAGAGAAGTTGTGGATTACTTGAAACAGAAAAGTCGTGAACTAGATACAAGCACGGATGAGCCCCAAAAAAAGGGGGTTAATATCGTCATCAATCTTCCCGTTCCTCAAGCTCCTCCAGGTGAAACTCAACCCCAAGACCAAGCTCCAACCAACACACCCACAGAAAACACGAAGGTCTCCCTCTCTCTCAATTCTGTCCCTCTTATCGTCGCCATACAATACCTCGCTGAACAGGCCAAAATTAAATATAAAATTGACCCTTTCGCCATTTCACTCATTCAGCTCGATGAGAATACGGAAGCCCTCTTAACTCGCGAGTTTCGTGTTAAACCAGATTTCATTCCATCCGATACGGATTCTGAGGAATCTAGTCCGCAAGCGGGTAATAAAATAGCTGGCGGGAATCAAGACCGCATCAAAGGTAGTAAAAATGCTACAAAACATTTAAAAAATCAAGGTATTCCGTTTCCGGAAGGTTCTTTTGCTCAGTATATTCCAATAGGGAATAAACTTATTGTTCGCAATACTCAAGGCTCCTTAGATTTTATAAGCGCCATGGTAGATAGTGAAATGGGCATGCCCCCAGTTCTTGTTGAGATAGAATCGAAGTTCGTTGAAATCACACAAAATAATTTGAAAGAACTTGGTTTCGATTGGTTGCTTGGTCCAGTCAAAATCGGTGACTATAAAAGTGCCGGTGGCTCCCGCCCTTATGGGCAGAACCTTGGCGGTGATTATTACGAAAACTTTCCGTTCGGAGCAACTGGCATGAATCCCATTACAGCAGCAAATCGATCCGGCCAAGGCACAAGCGTCAACTCTGCCATAACAGCAAGTAGCCTTGACTCTCTTTTACAAAACATTCCAACAGGCGCCAATCTCGCATCACCTGGTATGTTTGGTCTGACGGGACTACTAAATAACGCCCAATTCCAAATGGTCATTCGTGCCCTAAATCAAAAAAAGGGGGTTGATCTGATGTCGGCCCCTAAGGTGACAACGAAAAGCGGAGTTAAAGCAACTATCAAAATTGTCCGAGAATTTCCTTATCCTACGGAATTCACTCCTGCAGAAGTTCCGGAAGCCCAATCTGGGGGTGTCCAAGGGGCCGCTGCGGATGGAGGGAATGGGTTGGCCATTACTACCACATCATCATCAATTACACCCTCAACTCCGACAACATTCGAAAATAGAGATATAGGCGTCACTCTTGAAGTGGAACCAACAGTTGGGCCTGATAACTACACAGTCGACCTCGACTTGTCGCCTGAGGTTGTCGAATTTGAGGGTTTCGTTAACTATGGATCGCCTATTGTTGGTCCAAAATATGTTGGAACAACCCCAATAATAAACCCCTCCGGCATTGAAACATTCAACATTACGGATAACGTCATCAACCAGCCCATTTTTGGAGTTCGCAAGGTCAAGACTAACGTAAGTGTTTGGGATGGTCAGACAGTAGCTCTCGGTGGGTTGATGCGTGAAGATGTCCAGAAGGTCGAAGACAAAGTCCCTCTTCTGGGTGATATTCCGCTGGCTGGGCGTTTATTTCGATCGAATGTGGAGCAAAAAATCAAACGAAACTTAATTATTTTTGTTACAGCCAGGCTCATGGATGCTCAAGGTCAACCTCTTAAGCAGGAAAACGAGGATGAAGATATAGTTAATCCCGTCGGTTTGCCCGAGGACCTCCTTCAACCCCAAGTTAATACCACCGGGTTGATTTCAAAGTGATCAACTGCTCACCACGCGGGAAGGTTTCAAATCCGCGCCGTGAGCCAAGCGTGAATATCTCTTAATACTGCTTCCTTATCCCAATCGTGCCAAAGGAGATGATGGGCCTCGGGGTAGATGTAAAGTTTTTTATCCTGAGCCGAGATTTTTTCGAACCACGTTGAGATTTGACAGGGTTGGACAAAGCAATCACACCCAGCTGACAGCACCAGCGTAGGGACATCCCAGCACGGAGCGAATGACTCGCTGGCATCGATCAGATCGCCCAACTCCATCAAAAATCCCAAGCTAAAATCTTTGATATGGTGAGGTTTTTTACGGAGGGCTTCGTGGTAAACTTGATCGCGGGTGATTTGAGGGCCTTGGGACTCCGTTTTAACAAAGTAACTCGGGGAAAATCGAACCTTCGGCGCCACTGTTCCCACAAGCCTCAATAAACCTCGGAGGATGGCTGGAACGGGCCTAGCAAGACCGACCACAGGAACCGAGAGGATTAGCCCGTCTGGAACCGTTCGTAGGCCCGGTTGAGCCCCTCTGGCCATATAAGCGGCTGATAGAAGCGCTCCCATACTTTCCCCCATCAGAAACAAAGGTTCCTCAGGATGCTCCAGACGAATAGCCATCAAAAAGGCCCCAATATCGTTGATTTGCGATTCTAAATCCAACGCCACCCCGCGTCTTGAATTCACCGGATCACACCCTTGGCCCCTCAAATCGAGCGCGTAAAAAGAAAAGTCATCGATTTTGTGCGGCAAGGGGTGGAATTCCTTGCCCGAGCCGCCCATCCCGTGGATACAAGCGACTGCAGCTTTGCTGCCCTTTTTTTTCCAAGCGTGGGCGATCCGTTGCTCTCCATCGAATGTCTTCCACTCTATTCTCATTGCCTTTTCTTTCTTACCCGATAAATCGGTTTCTATGATACCACGTCTTCTTGCTCTTTTTGTAATGATTCCATGGATTTCTGTTTCGGCCGCTCAACTGGATATCGCTATCCTTCAATTTACAGAGCTGAAGTCGGCTGACGAAATCAATTCCGCTCTCGTCGGCGTTTCTCTCGCCGAACTTACTAATGCAGATCGGACAAACACAAAAATCTCCACATTGAAGGGTGGTCAGGTCCTCTTCGCTCAGTCACTATCTCCGACTCCAAACTTGCGTTCGTATTGCCGTCTCTCCAATAACAAAGTCGAGCTCGATGGTGGCTATAATGGCGGTGTCCTTTCTTTAAAAATAACCCTTTCCGAGGAATTGAATATCGGTCTTCGCCGCTTATCAAGTCGTGTTTTCGAAGGTTCAGCTCCCCTCCCCCTTGGTTCCGCCCGAGTGATTGCAATCCGAAATATTGAATCAAAATCACGTAGTTACACACGAGGTATCGTTGAAGTTAAAAATGAGTTCACCTGCAATTTGATTGTTGCTCAAATTAAGTGAATTTGGATTGAGAGGAACAGGTGAGTAACTTGTGTGTTACTGTGATTTTTTGAGAAAAACTGCCTCTTGAGCTTGATTTATTCTTCTCCACTCTCAAATGAGAAAATCTTATACACAGGGTTTCTCTGTCGTGGAACAAGCTCCTATAATGCGAGGAACACAGAATCGACCACTTACTCACACCATTAAGATGATTGTATTCTACCCCATTTAAAAATCCTTTTTCTTAAGGCGTGTGAATAAATCTCAGACCTCCTTCGTCAGATCGATCTTCGTTAGCTGAACGCAGGATTTCTTGATCTTCGCTGTTTTAAGATCAGAATCTCCAATCCAAATCCATTTTCAAAATGACACCAGGACCCGTTTCCCAATTCATCGATCATCATTATCGCCACTTCAATGCGGCAGCGCTCAAAGATGCCGCTAACGCCTATTCCAAGCATATCGATGATGGTGGGATCATGCTCCTCACCCTGGCTGGAGCGATGAGCACGGCGGAACTCGGCATTTCTCTCGCGGAGATGATTCGCCAGGGAAAAGTTAATGGCATTGTTTGTACTGGAGCTAACCTTGAAGAGGATATTTTCAATCTTGTCGCGCATGACTTCTACGAGCGCATCCCAAACTACCGAGACCTAACTCCTGCAGACGAACAAGCTCTCCTCGACCGCCACATGAATCGAGTGACGGACACTTGCATCCCTGAGATGGAAGCGATGCGACGCATTGAAAACGTGATACTGCGCGAGTGGTTGGCTGCTGATGCCAAGGGCGAGAGACTTTTTCCTCACGAGTTTTTTTGGAGGATCTTGGATTCGGATGAACTCAAGGCCAGCTTCCAGATTGATCCCAAGAATAGCTGGATGATTGCGGCGAAGGAAAAGAACCTCCCGATGTTTGTTCCAGGTTGGGAGGATTCCACACTCGGCAATATGTTCACTGGCCATTGTATCGAAGGAACGATCAAAAATGTTCACACCGTTCGCACAGGAATCGAATACATGATGTCCCTAGCGGAATGGTATGCCCCAACGAGTGAAAAGACGCCGATCGGTTTCTTCCAGATCGGTGGTGGTATCGCAGGAGATTTTCCGATTTGTGTGGTACCCATGCTTCACCAGGATCTCCGCCGCACCGACGTGCCGCTCTGGGCCTACTTCTGCCAGATCAGCGATTCCACGACCAGCTACGGAAGCTATTCTGGAGCCGTCCCCAACGAAAAAATCACCTGGGGTAAACTCGGTGCTGACACCCCTAAATACGTCATTGAATCCGATGCCACCATCGTAGCGCCGCTCATATTCGCCAAAGTTCTCGGGTGGTAAATTTGGATTCCCACTTCCACTTGGCGATCCGCGCCACCCAACGTAAAACTTAATTCTTAAAACTCTCCACTCGGCCCCATGCACGCCCGCGATATTTTCACTTCTGGAAAACCCACAGTCTCATTTGAGTTTTTCCCGCCGAAAACATCCGAAGCGCAAGAGAATCTGTTCACCACGATCTTGGAGCTGGAGACCATCCAGCCGGCGTTTGTTAGCGTGACCTACGGAGCAGGCGGCTCGACACGCGAACTCACCCACGATCTCGTCCTCAGGCTCAAAAAACAAACCTCTCTGGATCCTGTCCCGCATCTCACTTGTGTGGGACACACGGAAGCCGAGATTGAAGCCATTTTGGAGCGGTATGCCGCCTCCGGTGTAAGTAACATACTTGCCCTGCGTGGAGATCCACCTCGGGATCAATCGGACTACGATCACACACGGGATACTTTTCCTCAAGCAGCAGACCTGATTCGCTTCATTAAGAAATTTTCAGGCCATCCTGACCCCCGTGGTTTCGGGATCGGCGTAGCTGGGTTTCCTGAGGGCCATCCCTCCACGCCCAATCGTCTACTGGAAATGGACTACCTGAAGGCGAAGGTGGATGCCGGCGCCGATTACATTTGCACCCAGCTTTTTTTTGAAAACCGAGATTTCTACGATTTTCGAGAACGCTGCGATCTGGCGGGTATCCATATCCCCATCGTGGCCGGCATCATGCCGGTGACCAGTCTCTCGTCGATGAAGCGAATGGCTGAACTTGCTGGTGGCGCGCGCTACCCGGCCCGCTTGCTCAAAGCCCTCCAACGCGCTGGAGACTCTCCTGAAGCTGTGCGACAGATCGGTCTCCACTATGCCACCGAGCAATGCGCCGACCTTCTCGACAACAAGGTCGCAGGCATCCATCTCTACACGCTTAATCAATCCACCGCCACGCGCGAGATCTGCCAGAGATTGGGTGTAACAAAATAAAAAACCCAAACATTGAGCTGCTTCTAGTCTGAGTCAAAGAGGGCCATCACCCGCAGCGCTAGATTATAAAGACTTCAGCGGGCGCGTTGGATGTTTTGATAATAAGATCAAAAGGCTCCTTGATATTGCGTAAGCCTGCGCCCCCACCGTCATCTCCTGACTTCACCCCAGATCAAATGGTGATTTCCGGTTTTACTTTTCCCAGTTTCCGCCTTTGATGACACCTTCGCTTTTTCATCATGTTTAATTGGATCCTTAAGAAAATCATCGGCTCAAAAAACCAACGCGAGTTGCGTCGGATGTTGCCCATCGTAAAACAAATCAACGAAATCGAGGTGGGCCTCCAATCCTTGTCTGATGAAGCTCTGCGGGCGAAGACCCTCGAATGGAAAGACCGCTTATCGAAGATCGAGGATCCAGAGGTGCTGGCCGCGGAGGTGGATGCCATTCTGCCAGAAGCTTTCGCTGTGGTAAAAAACGGGGCACGCCGCCTGAATGGACGTGAACTCATCGTCTGCGATCACCCTCTCCCGTGGAATATGATCCACTTCGACGTGCAGTTGATCGGAGGCATGGTTCTCCATCGTGGTCATATTGCAGAAATGGCCACTGGCGAAGGGAAGACGCTTGTTGGCACATTGGCCGTTTATCTCAATGCCCTCACAGGACGCGGGGTTCACGTGGTCACGGTCAACGATTACCTCGCCCGCCGCGACGCTGAGTGGATGGGTCATCTCTACCAGTTTCTCGGCCTCTCGGTTGGTATCATTGAAAATGACCAGCATCCCGAATTTCGTCGCACCCAATACCAATGCGATATCACTTACGGAACCAATAGTGAGTTCGGTTTCGATTACCTTCGTGACAACGGCATGGCCAGCAGTCGCGAGCAACAAGTCCAACGCGGACACTATTTCGCCATCGTGGATGAAGTGGATTCTATCCTCATCGACGAGGCCCGCACGCCGCTCATCATTAGTGGGCCCGCGACGGTATCCACCCATCAATACGACCGCTTCAAGCCCCTCATCGAGCAACTCGTGCGGAAACAGAATATGCTCTGCAACCGCTTGGCGACTGAGGCCCGAGAGCTCGCGGATGCAGGCAAGTCCACGGAGGCGGGTCGCACTCTGTTCAAACTCAAGTTGGGACAACCTCGCAATAAAGCCCTTCTGCGTCACTTGGAGGATACCGAGATGCGCAAAGCCATGGACAAGGCGGAACTCGAGTTCTACAAAGACACCGACGGGAAGGCCGCCCTCGTGGCCCTGAAGGAGGAGCTCTACTTCACCATCGAAGAACGCCAACACGAAGCCGATCTCACGGAAATCGGGCGCACCTACCTCAACCCCGATGACGCTGACGCCTTTGTTTTGCCGGATCTTCTTACGGAATATGCTGATATTGAGACTAATAAAGCTCTAACTCAAGCTGAAAAAACAGCTAAAAAAGCCGCCTGCCAGCAGCATTGCGACGCGCAATCCGAGCGGATTCATAATATCACCCAACTCCTTAAGGCCTATTGTCTTTATGAGAAGGACGTGGAATACGTGGTCGAGGAAAACAAGGTCATGATCGTTGATACCTTCACCGGCCGCAAGATGCCAGGCCGCCGCTGGAGCGATGGCCTCCATCAGGCCGTTGAGGCCAAAGAAGGAGTTCACATCGATCGCGAAACCCAAACCCTCGCGACGATTACGATTCAAAACTATTTCCGCCTTTATCAAAAACTTGCTGGCATGACCGGCACAGCCGAGACGGAAGTGAACGAATTTCATGATATTTACAGGTTGGATGTCAACGTGATACCAACTAACCGCCCTATCAAGCGCTTGGATGAGAACGACCGCATTTACAAAACACGTCGTGAAAAATACAACGCCGCCGTAGAGGCGATCAAAGAAGCTCATGGACGCGGTCAGCCAGTTCTTGTCGGAACGGCCAGCGTCGAGGCCAGCGAACTGATGAGCCGCATGCTCAAGCTCCAAAAGATCCCCCACTCTGTTCTCAATGCCAAATTTCATATGCAGGAGGCGGAGATCGTCTCCCGAGCCGGCCTACGTGGGGCGGTGACCATCTCGACCAACATGGCTGGGCGCGGAACGGATATCAAACTCGGCGAGGGTGTGGCTGATCTCGGCGGCCTCTTTGTCATCGCTACGGAGAGGCACGAATCCCGTCGCATTGATCGCCAGCTCCGTGGACGTTGTGCGCGCCAAGGTGATCCAGGCCGATCCCGCTTTTACGTCAGCTTTGAGGATGACCTCATGCGTAATTTTGGGGCCAGCGACCGAATGACGAAAATCATGGAAACTTTCGGCCTCAAGGAGGGCGAAGAGTTGGAGCATCCGTGGCTCAATCGCAGCGTGGAAACAGCTCAAAAGCGTGTCGAGCAACGCAATTATATGATGCGTAAACGCACTTTGGAATTCGATGATGTCATGAACCAACAGCGTGAAGTCGTCTACGGCTACCGCAACGAAGTCATGGATTCCGAGAACCCGAGAGAACTCATTATCGAAGTCATCAATGAAGTTATCCCGAAAAAAACAGCCCAGTTTTTGGAGGAATCTGAGGGAATTGAGCCTGATGTTGATGGGCTCTTGCAGTGGATCAACGCCACATTCCCGCTCGGCCTAAGCAAAGAGAGAGCGGCCTTCGGAACGCGCACGGTCGAAGAGAATGGTCAGTTTCTTGTGGATACAATCTGCGACTCCTACCAACGCAAGGTCGCCATGGAACACCAAGATGCTGTTCGGGGTCTCGAGCGGTACGTCATCCTCAATGCCGTTGATCGTCTTTGGCAGGAGCATCTCTATGCGATGGATGGCCTCCGCGAGGCGGTTTATCTCCGCTCCTTTGGCCAAAAAGATCCGCTTGTCGAATACAAAAATGACGCCTACGTCATGTTTGTTGACCTCATGGATACCATTAAAGGCGAGGTTCTCACGAACCTTTTCCGTAGCACAACGAATCTCCAAGCGTTCGAGCATATGCTCTCCGCCATGCCTCAAATGCTTTCGCGTCCCGAGTCTCTTTTGAATCCCGAAACTGCCTCCAACCGTCCACAAGAATCGCAACCGGCGCCGCGTTTGGAACTCCCACTCAAGCGCGAGCTTCCGAAAGCGGGGCGCAATGACCCCTGCCCTTGCGGGAGTGGGAAAAAATTCAAATCCTGCTGCGGTCGTTTGGCGTGAGGAGCTAAAACGGGTTGTGTGAGTGTGCGTTTGTTCCACGTGGAACAAACGCGTCCCCTCGCCCGTTGGCTTTGAATTAGGAGATTGTCCCCTTGGAATGGGGCTTCGAAACACAAAAGAAGCGGGCATGGGCGTCTAGGTCGTGTTGAGACGGCCACGTGCTCGCACTCTACCCATCGGAACCAAGGAGCACGCCAGCGCACACGAGATGGCCCCACAGGGCCTGTCGCCTAAAAACTCAAAGCAAGCGGCTTTCTATATCAGCCGGCTCATTTCCGTGAGCCAAGGGAATGTAAAAAACGACACCTTAATAAAGCCCATCAAACGCCCGCCCTGCGGGCCGATGCCGCGTTGGGCTATCATGACCCTCATGTGAAATAAAAAACGCCCACAGGCGATTCTGGGGAGCTGTTTTTTAAGCCGATTTCCCCAAAAATGAGCTTTTCTATGGTTGGTCGAATTTTTGACAGGATTATCAGGATTATCAGGATCAGATTTTTTGGTGTCGCTTCAACGATTGCTTTAGCGAATTCTCTGTCCGCCCTGAACTATCGATCCGGAGCTGCACGTTAGTCTTTGTGAATATGAGTTCACGTCAGGATGTTTTGTTGATCCTCTACAAACCACTCATCCTGTCAAAAATCCGTTTTATAACAGAAGCTGTATGCTTTTGGGCTCGCGCTGTTGCGGCGGTCCGCGACGCCCGATGGATACAACTTTGGCGCTCATAGCGGCGGCGCTACAAGTCAAAACCTTCCGCTAAAAACAAAATTTAAAAGCAAGAAGCTTTTGGTATTAGGTTCTAATCTGACGCAGACCCTCATACAAAGCGATGCCGACGGAGGTCGCCAAATTGAGGCTTCGGGCTTGCGGGGTCATAGGGATTTTGAGGACGCGCTCGGCGTTGTCTCTCAATAGTGATTCCGGTAATCCGCGAGATTCACGGCCAAAAACAAAAAAATCCCCATCACAATAATCCTCGTCCCAATAGGACTTACTAGCTTTCGTAGAAAAATAAAAAAACCGGCTAGACTGATGGGCCTCCTGTAGATCTTGCAAATTAGCCCAACGGTGAATGTCGCAAAGGTGCCAGTAGTCCATGCCGGCGCGCTTCAGGGACTTCTCATCAAGGGAGAAGCCCAATTCGCCAACCAAATGCAATCGAGCCCCAGCGGCTAAACAGAGGCGTGCGATGTTGCCTGTGTTTGGGGGGATTTCGGGTTCAATCAGCACGATGTGCAACATGGGTATAAATTCGCAAATGAGGACTTTTCATGCAATGCGGAATAACCAGTCACGTTAGGAGAGGGGATGAAAGTGTTCCACGTGGAACACTCGAGTTCAAACACGGGAGATAAATAAACTGAAAGGAAAGTAGGTGGGTTGTAAACTGAATTCAGAAGAATGGACCTCAGCCCAACAACGGGAGAGGGATTGACGAAGGGAACTCCGAAGGAATGAACCAAGTGAATCAAAGGACACAACCGAGAGGGCCTTGGAATAAGGGCATCCCGGGTTGGCGCGCGATGGAGAAAAGCGACCACTAGGAGAGGGATTGACCGAAGCAATCCGCGGTGTGAAGCGAAGCAGAATCAAGCGGGATCGAACGAGCCAAAGGTCAAAACAAACACAATTTTTATACTTCCATAAGTGTCGAATGTTTTGTGCAACATCCCAAGGCCCTGATGAATTCGTGTGGATCTAGGCCTCTTTTCTTGCAAATCCGTTTTCGTGTTTAAAAAAGGAGTTGGGCGGAGGAGGGGGGGGGCTGGCTTGCTCCATGCGTTGAGTTGTTGCTGCACTATCGGGCTGGTGTTGCTCCGCTGCGCTCCGGTTGCCCACCCTAGGCTACACGGTTGTCTCTCCCCTTTGAAAAATGCGCTATCGCGCTGGTGTTCGGAATAAAACCGGTAGGGTTGTTTCGCCGAAACGACCCACTTGAGCGGCAAAGCCGCCTCCGTCAACGCGCAACGCGCTGGAATCTTGGGGCATCACGGCGATCTGCCCCTACCTAGGCCACGCATTTTCGATTTGGCTGTGAAACTTAAAAAAATCGTTAAAAAGGTAGGGATGCCGCGCCGCCGGTGTCCCAAACATGAGGCGCGACGCGCCGTCTCTGGGATACAATGGCGCCTTCTTCGCGAGAGACGGACGGCGACGGCGCGCCATCCCTACCTTTTGGAAAGGGGAACGTTGCGCGCAGCACGATCTACCGAAAGTTGTGGAGGTTTCGTCGTCTGGAGGCCGCGGCGCTTACAGCAACAGCGGCAGGTGGTGCTCGCTGCAACGCTTACATACACTAAAGGCTGAAAGTCCTAGCTCATCCCGTGTAAGGAGAGAATTTAAAAGTTCAAAATGATGTCAAGCCGTTTATGTTGTTGGTATAACAAATTATTAGAATGGGAGGCAGGCGTGCGGCGAAGAGTAAAAGGAGTGGTGGGGGAGGCGTGGGACACAGTGGCTGAAGGGGCTTTGGCAAGGGCGAGAGAATGGAGATGAACGATTTCGATCGGTCCCAGAAAAACTGAAAAAGAAAACGGACCAAAGGGTCGATAAAATGGAAGCGCAACGCTCTTTTCGAGCAATAGGCACCGGACAAAAAACAAAGCAACGAGTCGATAACCCTAGCTAAGTAACAAATAGGATGGACTTCGCCGTCTCAGGGGAAAGTAGAGAGATAGCCAAAAAAAGAAATCGGGCCGGAGAGATTTGAACTCTCGACCTCTTGAACCCCATTCAAGCGCTCTACCAAGCTGAGCCACGGCCCGACATCGAAACACAATGTGATTCCGACAACGGGGATTTTCAAGAACGAAAATGGGGATATGGAGGGAACGGTGGCGTGTCGAATAAACAGGGGGCGAATATGTGATGTGGCGGATTGTTTAAAATCGGGCAGGGGTCTTGTGGCCGATGGGGATTTCGGATTCAATGCCGCGTCTTGAGTTTATATACCGCCAACTCTGTGGGGACGTCAGATCAACGCCTCGACTTTCGTGTGGAGGCCCGCGCTACGGGCTCTAATGCTCGCGCGGCAACGTTTCGCACGCTACACAATGAGGTGAGAACCCCGCTTTTTATGCCGGTGGGAACACATGCCACAGTGAAGGCGCAGGCAACGGGTTTTCTGGAGGAATCGGGTTCGCAGATTCTTCTGGCGAATACCTACCATCTTCTCCTGCGGCCAGGCCCAGAAGTTTTCCGTAATGTGGGAGGCATTCACCGCTTCATGAGTTGGGAGAAATCGGTGCTCACGGATTCCGGCGGGTTCCAGATTTTCTCGCTGCCACATTCGCGTTCCATGAGCGAGGAGGGAGCGGTTTTTCAAAGCTATCTGGATGGACGAACGATTTTATTGAGCCCCGAATGCAGCATCGAAACCCAGAAGGATATCGGTAGCGACATCATGATGGTTCTGGATCAATGTGTGCCATCCACCGTCGATGAAAGCACGGCACGGACGGCGATGGAGCTAACGCATCGCTGGGCCGCGCGCAGCCTCGCGGCACGCGGAGATTCGCCGCAATCTCTCTTCGCGATTGTGCAGGGCGCTCTATTTCCTGAGCTGCGCCGCGAGAGTGCGCGTGCGCTTTGTGAAATGCCGTTCGACGGATTTGCGATCGGTGGATTAGCCGTGGGGGAGGGGAAGAGTGAGCGTGAGGACACGTGTGAGTTCACCACTCAGTTGCTACCACAGGATCGGCCGCGTTATCTCATGGGGGTTGGCACACCGCTCGATATTCTTGAGGCCGTTCATCGCGGGGTGGATATGTTTGACTGTATCATCCCAACGCAAATGGCGCAGCGCGGTGGATGCTTCACGTCTCGCGGACTCCTTCAAATGAGGCGTGGTATTTATAAGAGCTCTCAGGAGCCGTTGGACCCTGACTGCGCCTGCCCGACTTGCGCTCGTTACAATCGCGCCTACCTGCACCACCTCACGAAGTGCAAGGAGACTCTGGGATGGCAACTCCTCGGCCAGCATAACATTTTCTTCTATCATCGGCTGATGCGCGAGATGCGGCAAAGCATCCTCGAAGACCGTTTCCTCGCGTTCTACAACGAGAAGCGCGAGGTCCTCCAAATCGATGACATCGACAATCCCGTGACCCCTATGCGGCGGCGTCCGCTCAAAAAACTCACGCTGGGTGATTATAAAATCCACACGGCCATGGAAGGATTTTCTAGCATTCTTCATGTCTCCTCCGGGGAGATTATGCATTCCCGTACACCGCCGATGGACGAGGCGAGGGGGCTCTACATTGAACAATCTCGCCTTTTGGAGAGACTCACCGAGACCACCGCAGAGCCCCTTGTTATCTGGGATGTGGGGTTGGGGGCGGCAGCGAATGCCATGGGGGCGATTCTCGCCCATGAATCTCTTTCAGTAAAGGGAGCCGCGCGCCCGCTACGACTAGTGAGTTTCGAGAACGATCTCGATTCCCTCCGACTCGCTTTCAAGCATCACGATCGCTTTCCCTACCTGCGCCATGCTGGTCCGCCGGCGATCCTCAAGCATGCGACTTGGCAGTCCAAGCAACACGAGGGACTCGAGTGGAAGCTTATAGAGGGTGACTTTCTTGCGACGATGCATCTGGCTGAGCCGCCGGATCTCATTTTCTACGACATGTTCTCAGGAAAAACCTGTGCACCGGCATGGACTATCGAGGCCTTCCGTGCGGTGAATACAGCCTGCGCTGGTCGCGATGTTGAGCTTTTCACCTACACGTGCTCAACGGCGTCACGCGTAGCCATGCTGGCGGCGGGATTTCATGTTGCTCGTGGTCGTAATGCCGGAGACAAGGAGGAAACAACGATTGCCTTTACGTGCTTAGATAAAGGACGAGTGAGGCAAAGGGAAGTGCTCGGAGCCGAGTGGCTAAAAAAATGGGAACGTTCGTCAGCGAAATTCCCACCTTCCATTACGGCGACTGAGCAGAGCGTTTTTGAGCAAACGATCCGCTGCCACCCGCAATTTTCCATGCGGGCGGTAGGGGTCTAGAGCGATTACTTATCTCGCTTGGTTTTTTTTGTGAACTTGGGCTTACCTTCGTCGGCCCCGGATTTGCTGGTGGCATTGTAAGGAACGAGAGACACAACGATCGGACCGGAGTTCGTATCGATCTCGCGCGGGCCTGTGCGAAGGGTGTCCAGAAATTGCTTTGGTACTTGGGCGAAGGATTCACCAGGTAGTATGTCAATAAGGCCCACTGAGCGCCTTGGGAGGCCGAGGCCATCTTCTAGGAGGCTCATAATGTCACGGGGAGTGATGCCCGTTTCGCGACCGGCATTTGTTCGCACCCAGAGCATGCCTCGAGCTGGAGGCCGGATGTTTCCCATGGGAAGATCGGATTCCGAGCGGACGGTGGGCTTGGAAGGAGCGGGCTTTTCTTTCTCCGGCGCAACTTCCGGGCCTGCGAGCATTTCAATGACAGCGGAAGCAATGTCCGTGGAGTTGAAACCTTCTTCCAGCAAGCGGTCTGTAACGCGGGATGAGAGGTTGCCTCGATTGAGGACTTCACGAATGCGCTCAAGGAGGCCTTCAATGCGACGTTCTTCGACTTCGCCAGCTGTCGGAAGGGTGCCGCGTTTGATTTTAGTTTTTGTGAAGCGCTCGATGAATTGAAGTTTGTAGATGTCGCGACCGGAGACAAAGGTCACGGCCATACCCTTGCGTCCAGCCCGGCCCGTCCGGCCGATGCGGTGGACATAGTCCTCGGCGTCGTAGGGTAGATCGTAATTCACCACGAGCTCGAGTTCATCGACGTCAATGCCGCGGGCCGCGACATCCGTAGCCACAAGGAATTCAAATTCGGCCTTCTTGAATTTGTTCATCACGCGGGTGCGTTGCGCTTGCGCGATGCCGCCGTGGAGTCGGTCGGCGGAGAAGCCCTGCGCGATGAGATCATCGGCCAGTTCATCGACCATCCGCTGAGTGTTACAAAAAATAATTCCCAGTTTGAAGCCGTGGAAATCCACTAAGCGTAGGAGAGCTTCAAACTTCATGCGCTGAGGAGCTTCGTAATACCATTGCTCCACGGTGGGAACGGTCAATTCACGCTGCTCGATTTTGACCGATTTGGGCGAGTTGGAATGGCGTTCAATCAAGTCACGGATTTGCTTGGAAACGGTGGCTGAGAAAAAGACGGTCTGCCGTTCAGCGGGCGTCGAGCGAAGGATCTTTTCGATGTCTTCGCGGAAGCCCATGTCCAGCATTCGGTCGGCTTCGTCGAGGATGACCATTTTGACATTACTGAGATCGAGTGTGCCACGATCCATGTGATCCATCAGGCGACCGGGTGTGCCGATAACGATATGAACGCCTTTTTTAAGTTCGAAAAACTGACGCTCATACGAGGCTCCGCCGTAGATGGGAACAGCGTGGATGCCGCGTTTGTGGGCGGTGAGTTTGTGAACCTCATCGGCCACCTGGGTCGCCAACTCGCGCGTCGGGCAGAGGATCAGGACCTGAACGGAGCGGTCAGCAGCTTGGCAAAGCTCAATCGCGGGAATCGCAAAAGCCGCAGTTTTACCAGATCCTGTTTGGGATTGGCCAACGACATCGTGACCCTCTAGGAGCACAGGGATAGCGGCGGCTTGGATCGGCGAGGGCTCTTCAAATCCGAGATCGCTGATAGCCTTTAAAATCTCGGACGAGACGCCCAATTCCGCAAAAGTCTTCTTGTTCATTTACTATTACTACACGCACAACCATCCCACGTCACGGGTTGATTGCAGCTTAGTAGGACTTTGCCCAAATGACGCGTTGGCGACTGGGTTCTCCCGTGAACGGACAGGCTCCCGCTTCAGGTGCATCGACAAAGGGAATGCAGCGAATCGTGACCTTGAGATCGGTTTTGATCTGCTCCTCTACGGCCGCGCTTCCGTTCCAATGGGTGAGAGCGAATCCGCCGTGGATCTCGGGTTTGGCGGCATTCGATGGGGTGAAGAACTGGTAAAACTCTTCCTTCGTGTCGATCTGACGCGTGTTCGCATCGCGGAAGGTTGTTGCGCGTTCGAGGAGGACAGATTGAATCTCATCGAGGATTTGTGCGGCCGTGGCGGGAATTTCCGCGAGCGGCAAAAAGGCTTTTTCCTTGGGTCCGCGATCCCGGCGCGCGACGGCGGCGGTTCCCTGCGCCAGGTCGCGTGGGCCGATCTCGATGCGAATAGGGACGCCTTTTTTGATCCACTCCCAATTTTTCACACCGCCACCGAGGTCGCTGTTGTCGACCTCCACGCCCAATGGCGACCCATGGTAGCTTAGCGCTCGGAGCGAGGTTGCAAGGGACTCGGCTGCTTCCAGAATGGCGGCCTTGCTGTCCTCTTTTGGAGTGATCGGGACAATCACGACATGGGTATCGGCGATACGCGGAGGCACGACTAAGCCATCGTCGTCCGAATGCATCATGATGAGTGTGCCGATGAGCCGCGTGCTCACGCCCCAGCTGGTAGTCCAAGCGTGTTCGAGTTGGCCCGCGCGGGATTGAAACTGGATGCCCGATGCCTTCGAGAAATTCTGGCCCAAGAAGTGCGAAGTGCCTGCTTGAATTGCCTTCCGATCCTGCACCATGGCCTCGATGCAGTAAGTCTGTACCGCCCCGGGGAATCGTTCGCTCTCGCTCTTCTCACCGCACAATACGGGGAGGGCCAGGAAGTCGCGCGCAAAGGTCTCATAGACGCGCAGCATTTTCATCGTCTCCACTTCCGCCTCTTTGCGTGTTTCGTGGGCGGTGTGGCCCTCCTGCCACAAGAACTCGGCGGTGCGCAAGAAAAGACGCGGACGCATCTCCCATCGGACGACGTTAGCCCATTGGTTGAGGAGGATGGGGAGATCGCGCCAAGACTTCACCCATCGCGCATAGGCGGCACCGATGATGGTTTCCGAGGTGGGGCGAACGACGAGTGGTTCGGAAAGCTGTCCCGCAGGCACCAGCTTTCCATCTTTCATTTCAAGACGATGATGGGTGACGACCGCGCATTCCTTAGCGAATCCCTCCACGTGGGCGGCCTCTTTTTCGAGATAGCTGAGTGGAATGAATAAAGGGAAATACGCATTACGATGGCCTGTGGCTTTAAACATTCCATCCAGCACGCGTTGCATCCGCTCCCAGAGCGCGTAACCCCAAGGCTTGATGACCATGCACCCGCGGACCTCCGAGTTCTCAGCCAAATCCGAGGCCTTGATCACCTGTTGATACCATTCTGGAAAATCCTCATCCCTACGGGGAGTCACTGCGGTCTGCTGTTTATCGCTCATGGCCGGAAATGATTGCGACCATCAGCGGATCGTAAAGACCTTTTTCACGTAACCTCGCTCATTTTTTCCTCTTTCAGAGTGGAGATGTCCAGAATCTCGATTGTATAAGCGGGAAGTTGGCGGCTGAGGCGGGTTTTTTCCCACTTGGCCGCGATTTGTTTTTTCAAGCCAGTGCGGTCTTGCGGCGAGAGGGATTTAAATTTCACCTCAGAGACCATGAACTGTTTGCCATCTTGGCGCACGAAGTCGAATTCCGCTCCCGCTTCCCAATATCGCGATGCATCGGCATGCCGTGATCGGCAGTAGTCTTCAAAAACCGTTGCGGCATGGTCGTGCAGAAACTTTGTTTTTTCTTCAACCGCAAGGCGGCGCCAGAGGCTTCGCTGCGAGGAGTAGACGCGGAACCAAAACCGGAGGGCGGGATCGCTGATGCGATAGAGCGTTTTCTTGGTCGTTCGCAGGCTTTCGCCAAAGGGGATTTCGCGTTCGAGGAGGGAAGCGTCAAGGAGTTGCTGAAGAGTCCGTCCGAGGTTCGTTTGGGCTGTTCCCAACCTGGCGGCGATCTCGGATGTCTTCGATGCACCGCGACCGACCGCTTCCATTACGGATAGAGGTGTTAGGCCGGCGATCCGCTCCTCGCGCAGGATGCGCAATGGCTCGTCCTCCAGAAAGGCCGATGGCCCGAAGAACAGCTCCTCCGCCAAATCCAACGCTGTGGCTCCGGCTTCGACAAATTCCCAGTATTTCGGAATCCCTCCCACCAGCGCGTAGAGGGTGAAGGACTCCTGGTTCGAGCGGTCCAACCCGCACGCCTCGCAGAAGGCGGCGTAATCCATCGGCTCCAAGTGGATGAGTTTGCGTGCACGCTGGTAGAGCGGCGCGGCACGGTTCAGGAAACAATCGTTCATCGCTCCCGTGCTGGAGCCAGACAGCACCAGCGTGAATCCCTCCGGACGGTAGTGGTCCAGCCAACGCTGCACCACGCTGGGCAATGAGGGGTCCGAGCTGGCCAAATAGGGAAATTCATCTAGGCAAAGCACGGTTCCTTTCGGGCCGTAGCGCAGAAGTTCAAAAAACTCCATCCAAGTCTTGGGCTGGATGCCTGCGGGAAGAGCGGTTCCAATATCGCGCACGGTTTGCTCAATCTGAATCGGCGCGGCCGCTTCGATGGCCTGACTGTAAAAACCGGCCCGTTTTTCCAGCCAATGGGTTAGTAAGCGCGTCTTGCCGACACGCCGCCGGCCAAAAAGCACCACCAACCCGCCCGCCCGCGCCGCGGTATCAAGCTCATCCAACTCCCGGACCCGATTGGTAAAGGCCAGCTTCATCATCACAAAATAGGGTAATTATTATGACTGGAAAGAATAATGTTTCAAATAATGTATTATTTTTTCGTTTGGGGCCCGTTCTATTCGCCAAGATGCATTGCCAAAAGTGAGGAGCGAAGGCACACTCCCGAACATGAATCCCACGCCACACATTGCTGCTACCGCCCCTGCTAAAGTTGAACTCGAGGCTGGCAAGGACTATTGGTTTTGCACCTGCGGACTTTCTGCGACGCAGCCTTTCTGTGATGGGTCACACAAAGGCAAGGGATTTGCGCCGCAGAAATTCACGGCAGAAAAGACCGGTCCGGCATGGCTTTGCCAGTGCAAGCAAACGGAGAACGCGCCGTTTTGTGACGGCGCGCACAAGGGTCTTCTACAGTCCGAATAGTAAAAACCTGCTGAGGTCCGGCTTACTCTACTCGAGCGTGTCGTCGAGAGCGGCGAGGAGTTCCGCGATCGTGGATGACGTTTCGTCACCCATGTTCGAGATGCGGAATGTTTTTCCTTTGATCTTGCCGTAGCCGCCGTCGATGACGAAGAGGTGCTTCTCGCGAAGCCGCTTGATCCAAGCCGCCACGTCGATGTCGCGGTTGTTTTTCACGCAAGTGAGGGAGAGGGATCGGTAGCCTTCGGGAGCGAAGAACTCGAATCCGCGTGCACGAACCCAGTCGTGGACTTGGGCATTGAGCGCGGCATGACGGGCATGGCGGGCTTCGACGCCCTCGGTGAAAATATCGTCGAGCTTGGATTCTAGAGCATTGATGAGAGGAATCACTGGCGTGCTCGGTGTCATATCTTGCTCTTGGTTTTTGGCAAATTCTACGAAGTCGAAGTAGTAGCCGCGATCTGCGATGGTTTCTGCGCGCTTCATGGCGCGTTCGGAAACAGCAAAGAGAGCGAGGCCTGGAGGCATGGCGAGGGCTTTTTGGCTGCCGGTGAGAAGAACGTCGATGCCGAGTTCGTCCATCGGGATCGGCTGGGTCGAAAAGGACGACACGGAATCGACCACGAACATCACGTCAGGAAACTCGCGCAACACGGCGGCGATTTCGGGGAGGGGATTGCGAACGCCGCAGGAGGTTTCGTTGTGAATGAGGGTGAAAGTATCAAAGCCACCTTCGGCGAGCTTTTCGCGCACCATCTCGGGTTTGATGGCTTCGCCCCACGGCACTTGTAGAGCGACAGCTTCCTTGCCGCAGCGTTTGCTGACATCCACCCATTTGTCCGAAAAGGCACCGCAGGCGGCATTGAGGACTTTTTTGGTGGTGAGGTTGCGGATGGCTCCCTCCATCACTCCCCAGGCCGACGAGGTGGAAAGAAAAACGGGGCGAGTCGTACCGAAGAGAGTTTGCAGGCGGGGTTGGATGCCGGCGTAGAGTTTTTTGAATTCGGATCCGCGGTGGCCAATCATGGGGGCGCACATGGCGCGGAAGGTTTTTTCAGACACTTCGACCGGACCCGGAATGAACAGTTTGATGTGTGGTGTGGACATACTGAAATGAGGTTACGCAAGGGAGGCGGGCGCTGACCAAATAAAATTTCACTTTTGCGGGGTAATTTCCCGGATTTGCAATTCCATCCGCAACAGATCATGCTCGCGCTTTCAACGATTCCAACCATCCCATGCCCGCCAAAAAAACCAGTTCCTCCGTGTATTTTATCGCCGGTTCGGATGATGCCGCGGTGAAGAAGGCGGCTAGCGCGCTGGCTGAGAAGCTGGCCCCGGGCGCGGATGCCTTCGGGTTGGAGGTCATCGACGGGGGAGTGGAAACCGTGGATGCGGCTGTGTCGCGATTGCAGGAAACAAGGCAAGCTCTGGCCACGCTTCCCTTCCTCGGCGGCAGCAAGCTCGTGTGGTTGAAAAGCGCGACCTTTTTGGCCGATACAGTGACTGGCGGTTCAGAAAGCGTCCTCGCTCAACTCGAGAAGCTTTGCGACTTCATCGATGCGGGAATGTCAAACGGGGTGATTTTTTTGGTGAGCGCCGTCAAGCCAGACAAGCGCCGCAGCGCCTACAAGCGACTCACCAAGGCGGGTGTGACCGAACTCCACGACAAGCCGGACTTGGGATTCCGTGCGGGTGAAGAGGAGGTCATTTCCTGGACGGCGCAGCACATTCGTTCTCGCGGATTGAAGATCTCCCGTGAGGCCATCGAGGTGCTTGCCACGCGGGTGGGGTTGGATTCCGGGCAACTCAACAACGAACTCGACAAAATCGAGACCGCCTTCGGGACTGGGCATCCAATCGAAGCAAGGGACATTCGCGAAATGGTGTCGGCGACTCGCGAGAGCGGAATCTTTGATATCGGAAATGCGATATCCGCGCGCGATCTGCCGTTGGCGCTAGAGACGCTCCAACAGTTGCTGACGCAGGGAGAAAAGGGGGTCGGAATCCTTCTGGCGTCCATCGTCCCGACGGTGCGAAATCTGCATCTCGCTAAAAATCTCCTCGTCAGGCATAAGCTCCACCCTCCAGCCGAACCCCAGTTTTTTGCCGGGGTATTAAACAAATTACCAGATTCCGAGACCGATTATCTGCCGCGTAAAAAAGATGGCGGGATTAACACTTACGGGCTTGGAGTTGCTGCCCGCAGCGCTTCTCACTACGCGCTCGAAGATCTCCAAAAAGCTTTCCACAGTTGTGCGGAGGCAAATTGGCAACTCATCAGTGGTCAGGGAACCGATGAAACGATTCTCACACGACTGCTCGTGGGTTTCATGTCGCGTTGAGGAACCGGTTCAAAGCCGATATTACTGCGGAACTCGTGCGAAAAAATCAGAACAAAGCCATTTGGGCGGCTTCGGGATCGGGGATGAGGCGTTTGCGCGGCGATGGAGCGCGGGTGGGTTGGCCTTCCGCATTGAGTTCGGATTTTTCGAGGTTGTTGAGAATTTCGCGGGCGCGGGTGATGATCGAGTCAGGTAGACCGGCGAGACGAGCGACCTGGATGCCGTAGCTTTGATCAGCGCGGCCAGGGACGATTTTGCGGAGGAAGATAATTTGGTCGTTCCATTCACGGACGGCGACATTGAGATTTAGTATCCCGGTGCGGGTGCGCTCGAGGTCGGTGAGTTCGTGGTAGTGGGTGGCGAAGAGGGCGCGGCAGGCGATCTGGTCGTGGAGGTATTCGGAAACGCTCCACGCAATCGAGAGGCCATCAAAGGTGGAAGTGCCGCGTCCGATCTCATCCAGAATCACAAGGCTGCGCGAAGTCGCATTGTTGAGGATGTTCGCCGTTTCGTTCATCTCGACCATGAAGGTGGATTGACCGCGAGCGAGATCGTCACTCGCGCCGACACGTGTAAAAATGCGGTCCGCGAGGCCGACGCGCATGGATTTGGCCGGGACGTAGCTGCCGGTTTGGGCTAAGAGAGTGAGGAGGGCGACTTGGCGGATGTAGGTGGATTTTCCTGCCATGTTCGGGCCTGTAATAATGGCAAATTTTTTTCCATCGGTGCCGAGGTCGGTATCATTGGGAACAAATCGATTTCCTTCGTTGAGCTGATCCAGTACGGGGTGACGGCCGTTCGTGATATGGAGAACATCGGAATCATCGATTTCTGGTCGGCAGTAATCATGGAGGCGGGCGGTTTCGGCAAAGGAACAGAGAACATCAAGAACGGCTAGGGTATTTGCGGTTTCCTGCAAGCGGGGCAGTTCGACAAGGACGGCGGCGCGAAGTTCCGCAAAAATCTCAATCTCGCGGGCGCGGGACCGTTCCTCGGATCCGAGGATTTTACCTTCGACTTCTTTGAGTTCCGGGGTGAAGAAGCGCTCGCCGCCGACCGTGGTTTGTTTGCGAATGTAGTCGTCGGGAACGGCTCCCAGATTGGATTTCGTGATTTCGATGAAGTAACCGAAGACGGAGGTGAAGCGGACCTTGAGAGATTTGATGCCGGTACGTTCGATTTCTTTTTCCTGAAGGATGGCAATCCAGTTTTTTCCATCATGGGACGCCGAGCGGAGTTCGTCGAGGGTGGGATCGAAGCCAGGTTGAATGAAGCCCCCTTCCCGAATCGCGGGAGGAGGAGTTTCAACGAGAGCCCGCGTTAGTGTGTCGGATAAATCGGGCAGGGCATGGAGGCGGGAAAGCGAATCGGAGAGAAGTGGCGACGGGATGGAGAGTTTCTGTCCGCCTCCGAGGCTGGCGGCCAAGGCGGGAATCCGCGACAGAGACTGAGCGAGGGTTGCGAGGTCGCGGGCATTTCCCGATGGGCCATGCAGTCGTGCCGTCGCGCGCTCAATATCGCGAATTTCGGCAAGGCGAGAGCGCAAGTCGCCCAGGAGCATCGCATCGGAAAGCAGTGCAGCGACGGCATCTTGGCGGTTCTCGATTTCAGCGGCATCGCGTAGGGGGTGCAGTATCCACTCGCGCAAAAGGCGGGCTCCCATCGGCGTGGACGTGCGGTCGAGAGCGCCGAGGAGGGTCATGCTGCGGCCGGCGCGCGAGTTGACCAACTCCAAGTGGCTTTGTGAGGCAGCGTCGAGAATCAGGAATTGACTGCATCGGTAGGGTTGCAGGCGGTTGAGGTGGCCCGCCTGACGCCGCATTTGTCGGGTGATGTAGTGTAGGAGGGCGCCGGCGGCACCAGTGCCTGCCGGAAGATCGGCGCAACCGAATCCATCGAGCGAGTGAACTTTGAAATGCGTGCGAAGAATATCTGTGGCGGGCTCGGACTCGAAAACATAACCATCGAGAACTGAGCGGGGGTTGATAGTTGCGAACTGGTCGGTTTGATGGTCGGGGACGAGAATCTCCGATGGTGAGATGCGGGCGAGTTCGTCGAGAAGGGCGGGTAGGGTCGCCAGTTCCGTGAGGCGGAATTCGCCCGTGCTGAGATCGCAAAAAGCGATTCCGAAGGCATCGCCGCGGGCGCAGAGGGCGGCAAGGTAGTTTGGTTTTCTATCGTCGAGGCCGAAGTCATCCAGTGTGCCTGGACTGAGAATTTGGGATATCTCACGACGGACGAGTTTGCCTGCCTGGACCTCTCCGACCTGATCACAGATGGCCGCACGCCAACCAGCGGCTACGAGCTTTTCGATATAGCCTCGGGCGGCGTGGTAGGGCATGCCGCACATTGGAGTTGGACCGCGCTTCGTGAGCGACAGATTGAGGAGGCGAGAGGCTTCGATTGCATCCTCCCCAAACATTTCATAAAAATCCCCGAGGCGGAAAAGAAGAAGCGTGCCTGGCGGCAATTCACGC
>JBILZC010000082.1:0-10486 GCA_044377415.1 Terrimicrobiaceae bacterium
AAGGGGAGTGCGAGACTGGGTAACATACAGATCCTTCCTGACATTTTCATCGAGGAGATTTCGCTGAGTTCCAATGCCGTGCGCGTTCCCTCTATTTCCTTCAAATCCCAGATCTTCGGGGGCGCCTTGCGCGGGGATATTCAGTTCCAAGATAGTCCTGCAGGGTGGGTGTGGGATGTCGCCGCCATCGCCTCGAACATCACAGTGGATGAGCTTCCAGCGATATTTGATCTTCCCGGAAAAGCTCAAGGCCGCTTATCCGAGGGACGTGTGACTTTTCGCGGCAACGTAAATCGTCCCGCTGATGCCGAGGCCTCCCTCCACATACGAGCGAGTGATTTTCGCTGGAATGACCGCGGGTGGGAAACCCTTGATATGGCCGCCAGTTTGATTCACCGCCGCTTGATGGTCACCAATTTTGATCTCCAGCAAAAAGAAAATAAAGTCACTCTGAATGGTGAAATCTCACTCGAGGAAGGTTGGTCAAAAATCATGGTGTCGCCATTCTTGGTGAATATCCGAGCGAATATGAAGGAACTCGGTGAGCTGACTGGTCTGCTTGGGGTTCCTCTCGACGAGACCTCTGGGCAACTCACGGCCGAAGGCTCACTGAGTGGTCGGGACGGGGAGTTGGACGGGTTCATCGGCATCCAGGCCACAGATGTCGTCTATCGTAAGCTAGTGCTCAATCAAATGAAGGTGGACTTGGTTTTCCGCAAAAAGGTGGTCGACCTCGTTGTTTGTGAAATTTATGCCGGCAAGGATGTGATCTCAGCGAAGGGAAGCGCGCAACTCGCAGCACCTCACTCCTACACGGCTGAACTCAATGCGAATCTCACGAATCTCGCTTCGTATTTGCGACCATTCAACGAGCAAGGAGCGGATTTTATCTACGGGGGCGCGCTCGGCATCCTTTGGCGCGGGGAGGGGACTGCTATTGGTCACACCGGTTCGTATGATTTGAAGCTTTCGCGCTTCACTTCCCAATTCACCCCAGCTGGCCTCACTGGGCGATTTGCGGGGACTTATTCCCCAGAAAACATCGCCATTTCCACATTGGAGATTGAAAACGAGAAGCTACGACTGAGTTCGCTGGCATCCATCACCTCGGCTGGAGTGACATTCAAAGACATTCAGCTGAGCTCGCATTCGAAGCCATTGCTGAAGGGGGCTGCGTTTGTGCCGATCGATCCCTTTGCGATCGGGAGGGAGTCTGACTGGCTTGCTTCGATACTCGAGCATAAGAACATCTACCTCCAAGCGGAGACACCTAATGAGATCGACCTTCAGGACCTCATGCTCTTGGCCGGTCAAAAATCCACCTTGCGAGGGTTTGTGAAAATGCGAGCTGAGGCGCTCGGCCCAGCCAGTGATTGCAAGTCGGATGCGCAACTCAGCCTTCGCGACCTCAGCTTCGAGAGTCGTTCTCCTGTTTCACACTCCTCGATGGAGTTGAATTTTAAAACATTGGCTGGTACGGCAACAATGGATGCCGTTTTTAAAAAAGAGGGCTGCGGCCCTGTCCAAGGCGAGGCGAAATTTCCCATTGAGCTTAAGAAGAATGAGAATGGCAAATTTACGATCGTAGATCCCGATGCTCCGATTGAAGCTTGGATCGATTTCCCCCAAATCGACCTCGCAACCCTCCGGCCCTTTCTCCCCGCGCTTCGAGGACTGAGCGGATCACTCTCCGGCAACCTTAAAATCTCAAACACCTTTGCCAGCCCCTCTATAAATGGATCCGCGAATCTGATACAAGCGGGATTTTACATCGCCTCGATTCCTTCTCGAATCGATAAAATCAACGCCCAAGCAACCATTGATGGTGATACCCTTCGCATTGACAAATGCGTTGGAGAAGTCGCCCCTGGTCGTTTCGAGATTAGTGGGGCTTGCCAGTTCCCCCAATCTTGGCAGCCAAAGTGGGACCTGACCCTTCAAGGATTCAAAATTCTGCTGCAAATGAATCCATCGGCGTCCGTTTCTACGAATATGCAACTGCGTTCGACCGGCGACCTCAGCAACTCGGTCTTGAGCGGTACCTTAGCTGTCGTTGACTCGCGGATTCACGACGATCTCCACCTCATTCCACTCTTAAGCGCCGAGCCGCAGCAACCCCCGTATATGGAATTCCTAGCCTCTCTTTTACCTGCGTTTCTCTCCCCAAGCGCACAAGGCACATTGGATCTCTCTGTTTCCACAGCCGAGCCAATTCGGATAGGAAAACAGCCACTTGCGGGCGAATTGGCCTGTGACCTGAAACTCCGTGGATCCTTGAAGGCACCAGTCCCAACCGGTCGCTTAACTCTATCAAACATACCAGTCCAATTGCCTGCGGGTCGCTTGCTGATGAACCAAGGGACGATGGAATTTCTGCCTGATGAACCATGGAACCCCATTTTGATGGCAAAGGCCTCGGGTTGGGTTGCAAAGCATTTTGTAGAGGCATCCGCCTTTGGGAGATTCAGTGAGGGCAGGTGGGTCTTGCGCTCGCTCGACGGTCTCCTCTCACCTCAAGATTTGACCCTTCTTCTCGAGATCGGAGCCCTCCCATATCCAAACGAGAGCGTTAACGATTTCAGCCTTGCGACCAATTTCAGAGCACACGTTTCACAGGCCTGTTGGGATCAGTTTTTTGATTTGGGCTGGGGGGAAGGTGTTTTCTTCACTTCACTTCAACATCCACGGACGCCATGGGGAAGCGATCGACCATTCAGCGACTGCCTGAATTTTGCTACGGACTCCACCGTACTTCCACTCAAGGCTTTTGACTTGGGATTTGAATGGAAATTCCGTTAAAAGAAAACATCCCTCCACATGCTTAAAATCTATACCTACAAGCCCTGCTCCACGTGCCGAAATGCGACAAACTGGTTGCGCGCTCAGAGCATCGATTTTCAAGAGATTCCTATCCGCGAAACTCCGCCAACCAAGAGCGAACTCGATGCCATGTTGAGTGCCTACGAAAGCCAAATCCGCTCTATCCTGAATACCTCTGGACTGGATTACCGTGATCTTGGTCTTAAGGACAAACTCGACAGAATGGACACGGACGCCATTATCTCCCTTCTCGTCAAAAACGGCAACCTCATCAAGCGCCCCTTTGCCATCGATGCGAAACGAGGAATATTCTTGGTGGGATTTCGAGAAGAAAAATGGCAGCAGGCCTTCGGGGGATAATGGGAAGGATAGGGTTCCTTATAAAAATCAGCGAATAAGACCCCAACGCTCGCTGAAAGGCCAGTAAACCATAAGTCCACGTCCAGCCACATTGCGCTCGGGAACGACCCCCCAATCACGACTATCCCTCGAATGGAAACTATTGTCTCCGAGGGCAAAGTAGCTATTTACAGGCACAGTAAGTGTATCCTCAGGTGTTCCAAGATAGCGAAAGGCGGGTCCCCCACGCCCTCCATTGGAGTAACCCTGATAACCATTCTTCAAGCTCATCACTCTCTGAAAAACAAAGTTGGCGGGCACTTTTCCATCGATGTAAAGGAGAGGGGGGGCTATCCGAAGTGTTTCGCCGGGCATACCTACCAAGCGTTTGATGTAATGTTGGGAACCCATCGCTGGATCCAATCCCGACTCGATCTCACGAATCCCCGTGGTTTTAAATACGAACACATCGCCGCTTGCGGGCTTAGCAAAATTGTAGCTCGCTTTATCTACAAATACTTGGTCGCCGGTATCCATATGCCCACGTGCGATCACTTCGCCGGCGGCAAACTGACGTCCGGGCACCACACGGAAATAGCGCATCAACGGATCGCGAGGAACAAATAGCGTGTAAGTGTTGTGACGGCAAATGATGTGCGTAAAAGTGAAAAAGTTTGCATACGTTTTCTCGGTCAGAGAGACGACGACATCTTCTTCTTTGGCGCGAAGCTCAAAGGAATGTCGGCCTTGGACAACAAACTGGAATGCGCGGAGGAGGGGATTCGGTGGCGGCGTTTCGGTCGGAACACCAACGATACCGTAGAGTGTCGGTTGCATCGAACCGGTCGGAATGCGAAAGGGTTGAATCAAGAACGCCTTCACTCCAGCGGCAATCACGATGGCCACAAGGAAAACCTCGATATTCTCGCGCAGGGAAGCGTTCTTGGATGGCGGGAGACATTTTCCGACCAAATCATCGAGGCGAGTGGTGGCCACAGAAACGGCTTCTCGACTCCGCGCTCGAATGGCACTCCGAAGATCCAAGATGCTCGACTCAATATCGCAGACTTGGGCGTGCTTAAGAATATCCCTTTTGTAAGCAAGGAACTTCTTCGCGCCATGCAGATAGTTTTTGGCATCCTTGATGTAGCGAGGCGTGAGTAAAAACATAAAGACCGTGTATGGGCGTGGGGTGAGGGGGCTAGCTAGTTCTCAAGACCTGCACAAAGGCTTCCTGTGGAATATTGACTGTGCCCACAGCCTTCATGCGTTTCTTGCCTTCTTTTTGCTTATCGAGGAGCTTGCGTTTGCGAGAAATGTCACCGCCATAGCACTTTGCTGTGACGTTTTTACGCAGGGCGCTGACGTTCTCGCGGGCGACGATCTTTCCACCGACAGCGGCTTGAATCGAAACTTGGTAGAGCTGCGTCGGGATGACTTCCTTGAGCTTGGCGGCGAGGGCACGGCCACGGGCCTCGGCTTTTTCGCGGTGAACGATGGAGGAAAACGCATCCACAGGCTCGCCATTGACGAGCATTTCCAACTTCACCATCTTGTTCGCTCGGTAGCCGGCCTGCTCGTAATTCATCGAGCCATACCCACGGGTGATCGACTTCATCTTATCCACAAAATCCACTAGGATTTCATTCAGCGGAAGCTCTGTGGTGAGCATTACCCGCTTGGTATCGATGGATTCCGTGTGACTGACTTCACCGCGTTTTTCCATAATCAGCTGCATGATAGGCGAGATGTATTCATTCGGAATCATGACGAAACAACGCACCATCGGCTCGCGGATTTCCTCGATCACACTCGGATCTGGAAGTTGATCGGGATTGTCCACACGGAGAAGCTCGCCATTCGTGCGGAGAACTTCATAAATCACCGACGGGTAGGTGGCGATGATGTCCATGTCAAACTCCCGGCGCAAACGCTCGAGGATGATTTCCATGTGAAGGAGGCCGAGGAAGCCGCAACGGAAACCAAAGCCAAGTGCCACGCTTGATTCTGGCATGAATTGGAATGCGGCGTCGTTGAGTTGCAATTTGGCCATCGCCGCTTTGAGGTGCTCGAAGTCCGCTGTGTTAATCGGATAAATGCCGCTGAAAACCATGGGCTGCACAACCTGAAAGCCCGGCAGGGGCTCCGTGGCAGGCTGCCGTGTGCCGGTGAGTGTATCTCCCACCTTCACTTCGGCGCTGGTTTTGATATTTGCAATCACATACCCGATGTCGCCCGCAATGAGCTTATCGCGTGCGAAGAATTTCGGATTTTGGGGCTTGAAAACGCCAACTTCTTTAACCTCGTAAGCCTCATTTGTGGACATGAGTTTGACGGGATCGCCGGCCTTGATCGTGCCTTCCATCACACGGGTATAAATGACAACCCCGCGATAGCCGTCAAAGTGGGAATCAAAGGTGAGGGCACGCAAGCGGGCGTCGGGCTTACCAGTCGGAGCCGGAATTCGCTCGATAATGGTCTCAAGGATCTCATGAATGCCAATGCCGGCTTTCGCGCTGGCCATGATGGCTTCCTCCGCAGGGATGGCGAGGATGTCCTCCAGTTGCCGCTTGGCCATTTCGATGTCCGCATTGGGAAGATCGATCTTGTTGATAACGGGAATGATCTTGAGGCCTTGCTTCTCAGCAAGGTGGACATTGGCCACGGTCTGAGCTTCGACACCCTGGGCCGCATCAATAATAAGGAGAGCGCCTTCACAAGCGGCAAGGGAACGGGAAACTTCGTAAGTGAAGTCCACGTGGCCTGGGGTGTCGGACAAGTTCAAC
This sequence comes from Terrimicrobiaceae bacterium, assembly GCA_044377415.1. Taxonomy (GTDB): domain Bacteria; phylum Verrucomicrobiota; class Verrucomicrobiia; order Chthoniobacterales; family Terrimicrobiaceae; genus UBA967. The sequence continues at coordinate 5,946 of JBILZC010000082.1, forward strand.
TTGTAAGTCTTGCCGTCTTTTGCCGTGTAATCCATCGCGATCGGATGGGACTTGATTGTAATTCCACGCTCGCGCTCCAGATCCATGGAATCGAGCATTTGTTCCTGAGATTCCCGTTTCTGAATGGTGCCAGTAGCCTCTAGCAAACGGTCGGAGAGCGTCGTTTTGCCGTGATCAATATGGGCAATGATACAAAAGTTGCGGGTGTTTTCGATAGACATGAAAAGCCGGTAATATCGGGCACCTCTGGGTCGCGGTCAATGCTGGGTTCCGGTTTTGCGTTGGAATCCCTTAAAACCTCTGCCTAGATTCATACCAGAATGAGCGAATCCCAACTTCCCGAACCACAAGAACCCAAGCCTCGGTTTCGACTCAATGTGCAGGTTTTCCAAATTTTCGGCCTCGTCATTATCGCACTCGCCTTGCCTTTCACGATTCTCATTTTAGGGCTTTTGGACATCCGCAAAAACACGAAGCCGAGCGCTACGACGAAATCAGTAGCGACAACTCAAACCCCGACCGAGGTGCCAGGTCTGCGCGTGACATTAGATTCCATAGCGGCATCCCATTTGCCCGGGCCTACCTTAGACGATGGAATTAGGCGTTATGGTTTTGTTCTTCCAAAACCAAATAGCACGCCCTCTGAGACCGCGCTTCGATCAGTCCTCGATAGCGTGGGGGCGATTTGTTTATCATCGTCGAATGAAACCGCCGAAAAATTTATAGCATCCGTCTCCTTGGACGTGGCCCTTCAGTTCGAAGAGGCACTCCTTAGTCTTAACCCAATAACGAAACCTTTGGAGCCCATCGATAGCCGTGCCGCTTCCTCTTGGAGTTATGAGATTACGATTCAGCAAGAATAGGAAAACTCATATCGCGGTGCCGCTCGGTTCCGTCTTTGTTGCCATCATTTCGGGTCCTGGGGCAGAATTCATAAACAACTGGGCGATAGGTTAAATCCCCAAAAAACAAACTAGATACACAACCCAACAGGTTGCGTCATACTTCCAGTATGTATTACATGTATTATGTGATGTTATTGATATGTCCATTGTGCCTAGGGTTTAGATGATGTGTGAATAACTTACGAGCAAGTAGATGTGAGGCTGAAATCCCACAGGAATCCCCTACGCGAATATGAGTTGTTCACAACGAGGGTGCGAGACCAGCAAACCTATCGAGTCTTAAAATACTGAATTTAATAACCCCCAAGACGACTTTTTAGACAGGTTAACGGGATCCACAGGAAATAATTTCATTAGAAAATCCCTTAGGCAATCCATCAACTTCCGTGGGTCGCTTGTGTCCAATTCGGATGAATTCGGGCAAAAAAATAAACGAACTCGATACCCTTCACAGTTTACGAGCACGAAACGAACGGCGCAACCCCGCGGCACTAGATTGCCCTGAACGGAAATACCAAGGTGTTTTTTGGCGGAAAAACTAGGCTGTCCAATCCACTCGGGCAACCGCTTCCTGATCCGCAATGGGCGTCAGAACATTCTTTGCGATGTAATCGATCACCGTGTTGACACCTGTTGATGTTTCGGCAGAAATCGGAAGGATGGTCACTTTCGGAAAGCGCTCATGAAAGATTTTGCAATTTTCTTCGGCTTCCGGGAGATCCATCTTATTGGCAATGATACAGAACGGCTTGGCGGCCAGAGTGGGATCGTAGAGACGGAGTTCCTTGCGGAGCGACTGGTAGTCGTCGATCGGGCTGCGCCCTTCACTGCCAGCCATATCCAACACGAAGAAAAGAGATTTGCAGCGGACAATATGACGCAAAAACTCATGGCCTAAGCCGCGATTGTCGTGGGCGCCTTCGATGAGGCCGGGAATATCTGCAACAGTAGCGCGATGATAATCAGGCAGATCGACAACCCCAACAATGGGATGCAACGTGGTGAATGGGTATGGGGCTGCCTTTGGCCTTGCGGCTGAGATTTTTTGAAGAAGGGTCGATTTGCCGGCATTCGGATAACCAACAAGGCCGATATCCGCAATCGTGCGAAGTTCGAAAAGATACCAAGATTCTTCGCCGGGATACCCTTTGGTGACTTGGCGAGGCACTCGGTTCGTGGACGATTTAAAGTGGGTGTTCCCCTTGCCTCCATCGCCGCCTTTGCAGAGAATAAATTCCTGACCGGGCTCCGAAAGATCGGCTATAGGCTCTTCCTCCACTTCATCGTGCGAGGTATGACCTGCGCGGTGAACAATAGTTCCGATTGGAACCTTGAGTCGCGTTGGCTCCGAGCTTCGGCCCATTTTATCTTTTCCTTTACCGTGTCCGCCCCGTTTGGATCGGATGAGCGGCTCAAAAAAAAGCGCAACCAAACTATCCACATCGTGGTCAGCGACCAGAATGATGTCCCCGCCCCGCCCGCCATCACCACCATCCGGCCCCCCACGAGGAACGAATTTTTCGCGGCGAAAGCTGCAGCAGCCATTCCCTCCGTCACCGGCCTTGGCGTGCACCCTTATCTGATCTACAAACTTCATTCGGGGAAGGTGGCGGAGATGGGGAGTCAAGTCGATGGGAATTTGCTCTCGGCAACGAAATGAGGATCCTTTTAGGGCACTTGATTTGTTGGAATAATTTCTCGTTTGGTGATAGAGTCACCATCATGAGTTCTCACCACTCCGTGCAGGAATTGCGGTCACTCGATCAGCAATATCACCTCCATCCGTTCACTCACCATATTGACATGCACGGACCCGGCACCCATTTGATCAAGTCGGGTGATGGATGCTTTCTCATCGATGAGGATGACCGCCGCTTACTGGATGGACTGGCTGGATTGTGGTGCGTGAATGTCGGGTACAATTGCGTGGCGATCACGAATGCTGTCACAGAGCAGATGCGGGAACTGCCGTATTACCCTTCCTTTTTTAATACTACGACCGAACCGCCGATCCGCGTCGCGGAGTTCCTAGCAAAAAAAGCTCCCCCACGAATCAACCACACCGTTTTTTCTAATTCGGGCTCCGAAGCCAATGAGAGTGCGCTCAAAATCATCCGCTCTTATCACAAGCTACGCGGGCAACCGGGAAAGCATAAAATCCTATCGAGGACTTTCTCTTATCATGGCGTCACTTTGGCGACGACAAGCATGACGGGCCTGCCTTCATGTTATGATCCGTTCAATCTTCCTTTGCCTGGGTTTGTTCATGTGCCAGGCCCCCATCCTTATGGGGTGAATTCACCTTTGGAACCCGAAGCTTTTGGAAAGTGGTGCTTGGAAGAGACGGCCCGCCTCATTCGCGAAGAGGGCGCGGATACCATCGCGGCCATGTTTGTTGAGCCCGTGCAGGGAGCTGGCGGCGTCATTCCCCCACCCCCAGGTTATCTCCAAGGTTTGCGTGAGCTTTTGCGAGCCAACAATATTCTTTTTGTGGCCGATGAGGTTATTACGGCCTTTGGTCGTGTGGGAGATTGGTTCGCAAGCGGTCTTTGGAATTTGGATCCGGACTTGATCACCCTCGCAAAAGGCATCACCAGCGGCTACCTGCCCCTCGGGGCCACGATGGTGAGCGATGAGATCACGGATGTCATTCATAGTGGCGGCTACTTTGCTCATGGATTCACCTATAGTGGACATCCGACCAGCGCCGCAGCCGCCTTGGCTAATTTGCAAACGATCGAGAACCTGGGTCTGGTGGAGCGTGTCCGATCGGATGTTGGGCCCTATTTTCAAGAAAGGCTCCATAGCTTCGCCAGCCATCCTGCTGTGGCAGAGATTCGAGGTTTGGGCCTTATTGGCGCGATGGAACTTGTGCCTCGCGGTGGGCGATCCGCTCTCACTCCCACAAGCGCGCTGGGTGTTCGTGCCTCGGGACTCATTCGCAAGGAAGGCTCGATTGTTCGGGGCATTCGCGACCTCATCGCGTTGGCTCCGCCCCTCATCATCACGCATGCAGAGATTGATCAACTCTTTGACTCGATCAGTGCCGGCCTCGAAAAACTGTGGGACTAAAGAAACTCAGCTTTCTCCTGAGTGCCCGTGGGAAGAGTGATCTCATAGACAGTTCCCGCCCCCTTACCTGCACCTTCATGTGCCTCGAGCCCCAGTTCCTGATAAGCACGCTCAAGCGCATCGGGGTCGTTGCGAAATTGCGGGAATAGTCTTTTCAGCCGTTCTTTCACCCAGCGTTTTGCGATGCGCTGATCGAGTGGATGAATTGGCGCTTCACTGCGGAGGCTGTTCCGAACAAAGTCCAGAAACCCCGTTTTCATAACCTCTGAACGAAAAACAAAATATTCACTGTCAGAAAAAGGAGGTTCACAAACAGGAGTGCAATTCCCTCGGGCGACCAGCGGGTTAATTTCAATCCCGTATCTTCTGGATATATTCGAGCAAGAAAAAAACCAGCCACGGCCAGTGTCACGAAGGCCGCTGCAACTTGGATATAAGCGCTTCCTCCCCCCCACGGATTCCAAAGCCACCAAAGTCGGTTCTTGCAGAGAAAGAGTAATCCGTTTGCCACCGTGAAACAAAAAATTCCTGTCGTGATTGCCGCCAGAGCATTCCGTTCAAAAG
>JBILZC010000019.1:0-30730 GCA_044377415.1 Terrimicrobiaceae bacterium
CCGCTCTTGTCTATGAAAAACAACATGATTGAAAAAAACAAAACTCCGTTAACCGGACACCAGTGAATGCTTTCATACATTTCAGGCGGCCGTGCAACTGCATCAGAACTCAATGATTACATATTCGAGATTGGACGAACGAAAGAAATTGTAGAGATAGACTACAAGAAGAATGTCCTGGCGGGTATGCAATGGACTAAAGAATGGATTAAGGAAGCGGAAGAACCCAATCGGGAGTTCATGTTCCTAATCGAGAAAGAAAAGAAGCCCAACAAGACGCTCCATCCAACGGCGGGCAACGCTCCAGTTTGAATTCGAGCTTCCATTCCCGCCGTGGATGAGCTTGGCCGCTCGCAGAAAATATAGATTGCGTGACGTAGCACGTTGGGACTACAATCGGGTATGCCTGTTAAAGAATCATACGTCCGTGCCAGAGTAGACGACCGCCTCAAGCGGGATTCCGAGCTGATCCTGCATGAGCTCGGCCTGACAACGACCGATGCCATCAGAATATTCCTGCACCAAGTCAGACGCCACAAGGGACTCCCATTTGACCTTCGACTTAAGGAGGACAACTCAGAGGTCCTATTGCCGGTAGCCATTCGTCAGTCCGCGCTTGATGCCGTCTATGACGACTGAGCCAGGGCAAGTATACTTGGTTGATCTTGGTATAGCAGCCAAGACGAGACCCATGCTGGTAGTTTCCCGGCGCGATGAAGATGCGCCGCGTGCTCTTGCTGTCTGCGCACCGATTACGACGTCCACCCGCGATAGCGAGTATGAAGTATCCATCGGGAAGCCGAAGTTTCTGCACGAGACGAGCTACGTTAATGTGCAGGGCATGCAAGCCATACAGCATCATGAACTCAAGCGTATGATTGGACGCCTGCCGGATGCGGATCTGCAGAAAGTCAAGGGTGTAATCGAATGGCTTTTCGACATCGACGCCAAAAAGTAATCTGGGTGGCTGATTGACTCAAGTGGCCACAACCCATAGTTCCGGAACCCAGAAAGATGGGGCGGTAAACCACAATCTGTGGGCATGACTTCATTCAATCAGCCACCCAGATAAAATAATGCCAACAATAATGATCCACCGAATGGCTTCCCGCGTCACGCTCCTGCTGTGACTCTGGTTACCTCCGTTTTGGCGCGCGTCACGCCATCGCGAGCCATCGGTGACAGTGGACGTGGGCTAAGAAATAATGCATGCTTAAAAAATATGAAAAAACTCGCTCTGCTCTTTTCAGGTCAAGGTGCTCAGTCCGTCGGTATGGGCAAGGATCTCGCTGCGGAATTTCCTGTGGCTGCCGCTCTCTTCAAGAGGGCTGACGAGATTCTTGGGTATTCCCTCAGTCAAATCATGTTCGAGGGCCCAGCGGAAGAGTTGACTAAAACCTCGGTTTGCCAGCCTGCACTTTATGTTCATGGGCTTGCTTGTCTTGCCGTTCTCAAAGAAAAATACCCAGCCCTCGAGTTCCATGCCACGGCTGGGCTTTCGCTGGGGGAATTCACCGCTCATGCCGCGGCTGGGACTTTTGATTTTGAGACGGGTCTTCGCCTTGTGGACAAGCGCGCAAGGGCGATGCAAGCGGCATGTGAGTCCTCACAGGGCGGTATGGCGGCCATCATTGGTGGTGAAGAGGATCGGGTGCGCGAGCTCGCAGCCGCTACCGATGTGGATGTCGCCAATATCAATGCCCCCGGGCAGATCGTACTCTCAGGTGAGTCGGCCAAAATTGTGATGGCGGTCTCGTTGGCCAAAGACTACAGCGCCCGTAAAGCTGTCGAGTTGACCGTGGCAGGAGCCTTTCACTCACGCCTTATGGAGCCTGCCTACCAATCTCTTTCTATCGCTCTTGCTGAAACTCATATGGATTCGCCACGTGTGCCTGTCGTTTGCAATGTCGATGCGGTTGCAGTTCACGACGGAGAGACGATTCGTCGCACCTTGGCCGATCAGGTCACTGGCAGTGTGTGCTGGTCGCAGAGTGTGGAATATCTCATCGATGAGTTGCACATTTCGCGGTTTTTGGAACTTGGACCTGGAGGAGTTTTAGCTGGTTTGGTGGGGCGCATTCGCAAAGGAACGCCCATCGCGTCGATGTCCAATGTCGCCACGCTCGATCAGGCTCTGGCTTTCCTTTCAGAGGAATAAGGACGCTGCTTTTTTAGGGCTTCGACTCAACGGGTGCGACGTCGGCCTTGGTGGTGCTGGCTGTTTTGCCCAACCCGCTGAAATCTATCAAATCCGAGATGATGCGGACCGCCTCGTTGCGAATGGGGTCTGGTTCGGGTGTTTTTTGGTCCGCTTTTTTCCCGTCTTCTGTTTCGTCAGAGTCCTCATCGTCGTATTTTTTGTCACGGTTGCGCTCGTAGGCAACGACCTCTAAATCTTCACGATTGTTCTTCACGTCATCCAGTGTGACTTGCCAGACCTTGGCATTGATAATCGGTCCGCGTGCGAGACGCTCGACTTTGCGAGATTCCTTGCGCGCTTTTTCATCAGCGATTTCCTGACGACGAAGTTCCTCATTGGTGCTGATGGAATTTTTTTCAATCCGTTCACGGAGGCGTCGCATATCTTCGTTCACGTAGGTGAATTCAGGGTCTTCGCTGATGCGGGACTGGGAGCGGTTGCGCATTTCCTCAAGAAATAAATTGGCGCCATTTGTCTTGTTGGCAAGGATCACCGGAGCAACCTCGTCATAGGGAAGGCGATTCTTGAGCGAGTCTTCGCCGATCTCAGGATTGTCTGTGCGGGAGGGGAGGACGATGTCGGACTTCACCCCCTGCGATTGCGTTGAGCCGCCGCGAATGCGGTAAAACTTTTGAATCGTCAGCTTGAGTGCGCCAGCTTGCGGGCGTTCCGTATTGAAAAAAGGAAGCGCGGCTACGGATTTGTCGAGTTCAACGACGGTTTGCACAGTGCCTTTACCGAAGCTTTGCTCGTCACCGACGATGACGGCGCGACCATAATCCTGCAATGCTGCCGCAAAAATCTCGCTAGCCGAAGCGCTCAGGCGGTTCATCAGGACGATCATCGGACCGCTATAGGAAACTTCGGGATTTCTATCGCTGCTGACGGTGATTTTGCCGCTCGGATCCTTGGACTGAACGACGGGGCCCTTGGGGATGAAAAGTCCGGTTAGGTTGATGGCTTCTTCTAGGGAGCCACCTCCATCTCTGCGTAGATCCATCACGAGGCCTTCAATGCCTTCTTTCTTGAGTCGTTCTAGGAGGGCGTCGACATCTGCTGTCGTGCTCTTGGGGATGCCATCGCCGCTCATGTTGGAGTAAAATGTGGGAAGGGTAATCCAGCCAACGCGGGAAATCTTGCCATCGGGGGCAGTGACATCGAGCACTTCGGCTTTCGCCTCCTGGTCCTTGAGTTTCACTTCTTCACGAGTGATTTCCACGATGGAACGCTTCGAGGGATCATCGGCATCGGAGGGGATGACCTGCAGACGAACGAGGGTTCCTTTTTTGCCACGGATTTTTTCGACCACCTTGTCGAGTTTCATATCCACGACATCCACGAATTCTTCTTCTCCCTGCGCGACAGCGACGATGCGATCGCTCACTTTGAGTCGAGCATCCTTGTCTGCCGGGCCACCGGGAACGACCTCGCGGATTTTCACATATCCGTCCTCCGAGGTAAGCACCGCGCCGATTCCGATGAGGGATAGCTTCATCGAGATCTGGAAATTTTCCATATCACTTGGGCTCAGGTAGTCGGAGTGCGGGTCATAGCTTTGAGCCAGCGAGTTGAGGAAAACCTTGAGCACATCGTCACCCTCCATCTCACGGACATTGCGAAGGGCCTGGTCGTAGCGGCGAATGACAGTTTCTTTCGGCGGGCGGAGTTGGAATTCATTCAAGTGTTCTTGAAGAAGTTCGGCTTCGACTCGCGATGCCCATATTTTATCGGCTTCCGCAAGGTCTTTAGGCCATGGGGATTTCTGGCGGTTCAACTCCACATTTTTGTCGCCTTTGAAATCGTAATTTTTCTCCGCCAGCTTTTTGTTGCTCTCAACGCGGCTCTCGACGCGCATTTTGAAGCGAGTGAAGATCTCGTGAGGAGGTTCCATATTTCCCCGCAAAATGGATTGATCCAGAGTGGTCGCGTATTTGTTAGTGAATTCCTCCACGTCTTCTTGTGTGAAGTAGAGCTTGTTGTAGTCCAACTGCTCAAGATAGGTATTAAGCAGCTTGGCCGACATTTCTTTGTCGAGGGGTTGGCGGGTGTAGTGGGCCTGTTGAAGCCAATTTACAACGGCGAGAGCGACCTGTCCCTGATCGGCCGGGTCTGACTTTTTGGCTGCGCGAAGGGGCAAAGTGAATGTGGCCATCGCGAGGAGAAGCGCCACGACGGCAGATTTTGTTATATTCGGCATGGTATTAAATAGGACTTTGCAGAGAATCTGAGAAAAATCAAACTCCCACACCCATCTTTTTTTGACCATTATGACATCGAACCAGTTTCAAGTTTTCACAGGGGGGGCTCTGGCGACCAACGCTTATTTCCTCGAAACGCCATCCGGCAACATTCTTTTCGATGCGCCTCAAGGGGCTGATGACCATTTCGCTCCTCAAAAAATCGACTGGCTCGTTCTCACCCATGGTCACTTTGATCATGTGATGGATGCGGGCAAAATCCAAGCTAGGCATGGGTGCAAGGTCGTCTGTCATCCAGATACGATTCCCATGATTACGGATGGGGGCTTTTTCCAGCGTCATGGATTTGACATTCAATACGACCCAGTGGCTCCCGACCTCCTTCTCGAAGAAGGCGAGACAACGGCGCTGGCCGGTCAGCGCATTATCGCCCTTCATGTTCCCGGTCATTGCCCTGGCAGCCTGTGTTTATATTTCCCAGAATCCGGCGACCTCATCGGAGGGGATGTTTTATTTTTTGAGGGGGTGGGGCGCTGGGATCTTCCGGGTGGTGACGGACCTCTTCTCTTTGACGGCATTCGTAAAAAAATCTTCACCCTTGATCCGGCAACAGTGGTTTTTCCGGGTCATGGCCCTGCGACAACAGTGGGACACGAAGTGGCGAATAACCCCTATGTCGAAGGCTAGATGAAACTGTGCTATCGACAGCCTTGGTCTAAAATGGTTGCATAGATCTGTTGGTTACAATTCCCTCGACCTATGCCTCGATATAATTACGTTGCTCTTGATTCACGCGGACAGGAATCTGCTGGTGCGATTGATGCGGAGTCTCAATCGGATGCCGTCTCGCAGTTGAGGCAGGCAGGATATTTTCCCAAAAGCATCACGGAGGAGGGCAAGGGGCCCAAACCCAAGGCAGCGAAGGGCTCTGTTGCTGGAAAATCCGCCGCTCGCAAGGAAATCAAAATCAACATTCCTTTCCTTCAGAGGAAGACCATCAAGCCAAGGGTGCTGATGATTTTTACACGCCAGTTGGCGACGCTCATCGATGCCGGTTTGCCATTGCTGCGTGGGCTCACTGTTCTTTCCAAGCAGGAGCCTGATCCCGTTTTGAAGGGCGTGATCACGAATATTGCCGAGTCGGTCCAAGGCGGCGGCACGTTTTCGGAAAGCCTTGGCGGCCACCCCCGCATCTTCAACAAACTTTACGTGAATATGGTGAAGGCCGGTGAGCTTGGTGGCGTGCTTGAGGTTGTTCTTATGCGGTTGGCAGAGTTTCAGGAAAAGGCCCAGAAAATCAAAAACAAGGTTGTGGCGGCTATGTTCTACCCGGCGATCGTGCTTTTCATCGCCGTTGTGATCATGGGCTTCCTCCTCGTTTTCATCGTGCCTAAATTCGAAGCGATCTTCGCGGACATGTTGGGAGGCAAACCGCTTCCAGGGCTCACCCAGTTTGTGATCGCGACTAGTAATCTGGTCAAAAATAACATCCTTATCATTATAGGATCTATTGTTGGCTTTGCTTTTCTCTATAAATTCGCGGCCAAGACCCCGAAGGGTAGCGCGTTTATCGACGCTTTCATGCTTCGTGCCCCTATTTTTGGCGACCTCACTCGCAAAAGTGCGATTTCTCGTTTCACGCGCACGTTGGGAACGCTTGTGACCAGCGGTGTGCCGATCCTTCAAGCGCTCAATATCACTCGCGAAACAGCCGGTAACGCCGTCATTGCGGAGGCGATCACCCGAGTGCACGATAGCGTCAAGGAGGGTGAATCTATTGTCACCCCGCTCGAGGCCAGTAATGTTTTTCCGCCCATGGTGATCAGCATGATCGATGTGGGCGAGGAGACCGGACAACTTCCCGAGATGCTTCTGAAGATCGCGGAGGTCTATGATGACGAGGTCGACAATGCCGTCTCAGGACTCACTTCGCTTCTTGAGCCAGTGATGATTGTTTTCCTTGCTGTCGTCGTAGGAACGATCGTTATCGCCCTCTTCATGCCGCTCATCAGCATCATCAGCGGGATGCAACAGTAAATCTGTGAGCTGTGTTGCGGTTTCGAGCCTAAGTAGTTCAACGCATCGCTCAAAAACACTTCACCGTCAGCGGACAGGTTTCTTTCACCGGTCCGCTGAGTAGCGGATTTCCTGCGGTTTAGAATTTCAGCTCTACTCCGCCGTAGAATCCGATAGGGAGTGCTGGGACTTTTGTGGAATACTCGTAGTCCGTATCGGTGACATTTTCTACGCGTCCAAAAATCGCGAAATGATCATTGTGTTCGTAACGAGAATAAACTCTCGCAGTGAAGAAATTCTCCAGATCCAGACCTGAGGTAAACTTGTCTTCCCGATCAGCGACGATGGTGACCCCGCATCCGAGCGTCCATTTTTTGAATAAACAATAATTGGAATCGAGACCAAACTGATGGCGAGGAACGAGACCTCTTCTTTGGGTTCCGGATGGTGTGGTGAATGTTGATTCCGTGTACGTGTAAGCCAAGCGAGTCATCCAGTCTTCCATCAAGGTGGCTTTTAACTCCAATTCGATACCGTTGTTTTTGGCTTTTTGACGGTTAACGAAGGTCCCATACCAGTTGATGGGATCGGTTTCCTTAAAATCAATGAGATTCGTGATGTCATTACGGAAGTACGTTCCCGAGAAAACCAGTTTTCGTGAGAGCACATATTGATCAAAGCCGATATCCCATCCTTGAGAGGTTTCCGGTTTTAAGTCCGGATTTCCGAGCGAATAAGGGCTCGGAGAATAAAGCCTGAGCAAAGACGGGGCTTTAAATGCTGTTCCATAGCTGGAGCGGATTTTTGTATCTGTCTTGGTGAACAAATAGGCACCTGTGAAACGATACGTCCATGCGTCACCCGCGAGACTGTAGCTATCGTATCTAGCTCCCGACGTGATATTGAAGTTTTGAAACACTTCCCACTCGTCTTGGATGTAGGCTGCCCAGTTGGAACTCTCTTTGTAGAAAGGGAGGGAAGTCTGTGCCGTTTGGTAATTAAATTCCACGCCTGCAGTTCCTATGTTGTTTTCCGAGAGTTGAATAGTGTGCATCCAGTCGGTGCTATAATTAGCTGATTCTTGAAGGGTTTTCCAGGTTGGAGCCTGATAATCATATCGATCGAAATAGGATCCGAGTGTGAGTTTTTGGGTCCAGACATCGCTCACTTTCCAGTTGGTTATTAAGCTCACCAGATTGGACTCGGCTTTTTCCACGCCCAGATAAGTTGGGTCTTGGTACTCGGATACATGACCACGAAAATTCAGGCGTAAGCTGAGATCTTGGCTGAGATCTGTATCGAGACGCAGGGCGTATCGATTACTCCCGAAATCATTGTGGGGAAGATTATTGGCTGTGTCCTCCCGTTCATAAGAAAGAGAGTAAGCTAGTTTATCGATTTCTCCTTGGCTGCCCATCCGTTCGCGTAATGTGGAGAAGCTGCCCAGTTCGCTGGTTAGGATGATGCTAGGCTTTCCTTTGCCTCGTTCGGATTCCATGGAAACAACCCCGCCAATTCCATCGGCACCGTAGAGCGAGCTTTGGGGGCCACGTGCCACCTCGATGCTGCCGAGACCGCTTGTGCCAGCATAGGAGAGAAATGTATTGGCGTCTGCAGACGAGTCCGTATTGATTCGGATACCATCGAGGAGGTAGAGGGTATGTGCGGCGGTATTCCCTCTCAGGCTGAACTGCGCATAGCTGCCTCGTCCCCCATATTCCTGCGCCATGACTCCGGGAATTGTGCTTAGCGCTTGTGAGATTGAGACGCTTTGGGATCGCTGAATTTCTTCGGAGTCAATCCGAGAGAAGGCGCTTCCCACCATGCTGCCAAGTTTGGGGCGCTTGGTTACGACGATGACGACATCGTCGTCGAGGTTGTATTCCTGAGCATAAGTGGAAACGGCGCTGAGTTGCATGCAAGCTGCGAGGGCAGCTGAGTATATCTTTTTCAATTATTGTCCTTTTTTAAAAAACACGGGAATGTCTAAGGACAATCCTTTCTCCCGTATTCGAAAGGACTACCCCCAGCACGGACAGTCATGCGCTGCCGTTGTCCATTTCAGGACGGTGCGGTTTTCTCCGCCGGTTCGTAACCGGACTTTGACCTTTGCGCGACAGTGAGGGAATTTCACCCATGCTTTCCTAGGCCGACGGATTGGTTGTATTACTGAAAAGATCGATGCGGGCTAGGCCCGAGAGCAAGTGAAACTGGTTTTTGGTTCTCCGATTGTCAAATCTTTTAGCTCAAAATCTGTTCCAGCTTTTTTTGGCGACGCTGGTGTTCCTCGTCACTGATCACGGGAACGCGAGCGATGTCACCCAGCGGAGGGAGATCCAGCCAGGATCGGCAGCCGCCGTAGCTTTTCGAGTCAGCGAGGCGTTGAGGGACATTGAGACGAAAGACCCTGACAAATCCGACGTGGATGCCCTGGTGGTCGTCATAACGGAAGCGTTCGTTCACCACGTCCTCGTGGAGGATGTGAAAATCGCGAAGGCTGGGCAATACGGCGGTATTTGTCACTAGGCGGCTCCACTCGAGGGTGGCTGCGTAGCGGATTTCGATTTCGCCATCGAGTTGGGTTGGAATATCCGATTCAGGCGGCAGGGTGGTTCGGGCAAGTTGCTCGTGGAACCAGGTGGGGAATAGGAAAAAATCCGGATGTTTGAATGCGAAGCCGTCACGTCCCTCGGCGATGCCGCCTTTACGAAGGATGAGACTCTGCCTGCCATTACCAAGGGCCTCACAAACTAGGGCCCATTCTTTAAATGCCACGCTCATAAAATGGAGTTCATTCTTTACACGACTTCGTTCAACAAGGGAAATACTCTCAGTTATGATTCATCGCTTCGATCTCCACATGCATTCGTTTTTTTCGAAGGATGCCTGCAACTCGCCGGAGGAGTTGATCGCGGCTGCGCGTAAGCGCGGGTTGAGCGGAATTGCGATTACGGATCACGACTCCTGCGGTGCTCACGATTATCTGCATGGCAAGGAACTGCCTCCCGATTTCCTTCTCATTCCCGGTGTGGAGGTCAGCACGGCCGAGGGGCATTTGCTCTGCATTGGAGCGACCCTGCCTTACATGAAAGGGCGTCCTGCTGTGGAGGTGCTTGGGGCTATCAAAAAAGCGGGAGGGGTTGCTGTGCCAGCCCACCCCTTTGATCGTTGGCGGGCAGGAATACGCGCGGAGATTTTGGATAAACTCGATATCGAAGTGTTAGAAGCGTTCAATGCGGCGGTCAGTGCGCGTCGAGCGAATGAGCGTGCGCTGGCGTATGCCAAAAAACGTGGTCTCTCCATGACCGCTGCCAGTGATGCTCATCATGATTCAGCGGTGGGTGTGAGTACGACGGCCTTTGAGCTCGATGAACTCACTCTCCCCGCGCTTCTGCAAGCCCTTCGAAGCGGTGGAACTCCCGATGGAAATTATCTGAGCTTCCGAGAGGCCATGAAGAAAAACTTCGGGAATTGGTTCCGGTTTCTCAATCGGCGATCGGTTCCAACGGCTTCGCCAAAACGCTGAAGCGCGCTCACGTTCGTGAACGGAGCTTCAATATTTCATCGGAGTGAATTTCTTCTGCTCCAAGAGAAATTCCTCATCAGCCCCGGAGTAAAGACCGCCGAAGGTTGGGGTGGGAATGCTCTGTGTGGCGTAAATTTTGGTTGAGATCGTAAATGTGCGTCGTTCGCGAATCGCGTTGCAGGCATTTTTCCAAAGGAGCGATTGAAGGCATTGGTCTGGCAAGCGATCGATGATCTGATTGGCCTCATCCCAACGATCTTCGCTACTCAGGAGCATGGCTGTATTCATCAGGGGGGCGTCATCTTTGGGCCACTTGTTGGCACAGGCCTTCCAATGTTCGATAGCAGCTGTTGTATTGCCTAGTCGGTATTGCATGCACCCAAGGGCCAGTTGGGCGTAACCGGAATCATGATTGATCGCTGGCATTTCTGAATGGACGTCGCGAATAAAGTTCTCGGGATCGCGTTTGCACTGCCATGAAATGAGGTATAGGAACGCCTCGGGGCTCTCGGCGTATTGCTCCCGAAACTCGGTTAGCAGCGGGCGTAGGCCTTCAATATCTGGCAGGGTTTCGAGAGTCGCTCCAGCCGAATGCTCAAGGTGGCAAACGAGATGGTTGCGAGCACAGGCGATGCGACCTCGGGAGGCTTGGAATTGAGCAAACTGGAGCTGTTGTTCGACGACGATGGCTCGAACTCTATCGCGCAGAGCGCGGAAGGCTTCGAGGCGGGGGTGGACGAGAGATTCCTGCCAGCGAACATAGTCCCGGTAGAGCCGCGGATGGCGGGCTTCCATGCGGGGATTGACTTCGAAACAGGTGCTGAAGGCGGGTTGCAGGAGTTTCTTGAATCGGGGGGGCATCACTTGCAAGTCCAGATGATCGACGGCCCGCAGAGGGAAGGTATCCGCATTGTGCTCAAGGATCTCGTCGAAGGGGAGGTTGCAGTAGCGAATGGCCTCACGGAGGTTGATGGGCAAGGTGGGTAGTTTTTCCCAAAGTGTTGCCAGTTCGCTATCGAGGAAAATCTTTCGGTGGGCATCCCAGCTTCCGATATTGTGGTAGCGGAAGCACGAGAGGAGGCAACTCAGGGACTCGATGTGGCGATTCAGTCGGGCGGCTTTGCATGCGAGGCCATAAAGACGTATTACGCAGGCATCATTGGAATGGGCTGCGGTGATTTTTTCTAAATCGTAGGAATCCTGCAGGCGACCGGCGTAGTTGTAGGCTAGGGCAATGCGGAAAATTTCTTTTTGGGAACAGTCCGCGCCTTTCAGAAGGGCGTCACCGGCTTGGGCGGCACGATCAAAAATCGCAAGGCGAATAAAAACCTCCAAGGCCGTGGCCAGCACATGCCTGTCTATGGGGCCTGCAAGGAGACGTTCAACCATCAAAAGGGCATCGGCATTCAGTCCTAGATCAAGGAGAGCTGTGGCTTCGTCCCAATGGGGATTGATGTTTTTTTCGGGCATTTTTTAAAGGATTAGGTTCGTTTGGGCCGACTTCGAGCTCGGACGGAATTTCTATGGGGTATCCACAGCAATTTTCGGGCCGAGTTTTTTATGGTCCTTCAATCGAGGTTTGTGCGGGTTTGGGCCATCGCTCGGGGTAAAAAATACCATATTTGGAGGGCTTCCCGAGGTGGGGGGTATCGTTTTTTGCCGAGTGGGGACTAAGCCCCATGTGAGAGGTTGGTTCATTATCCTAATGTTCGTTTTCGAATGATGGCTCACATGGAACAAATTGGAGTAAGCAGCAAGGTTGCGATCCTAGGAAACTATCCGCCTAGAAAATGCGGGATTGCAACTTTCACCCGTGATCTTCGCGATGCCGTAGCGGCGGCGCGCCCGGATTGGCACTGCTCGGTGATCACGGTGACCGATCCCGGTTGCACTTACGAATACCCGAGTGAGGTGAGGTTTGAAATCGAGGAGGACAATGTCTCAGCCTACTTGAGGGCGGCTGACTTTTTGGATCTGGCTCATATTGATGTACTTTGTGTTCAGCATGAATTTGGGATTTTCGGCGGCGAGGCGGGGAGTTACATCCTGCCGCTCCTCAGGAGGGCTAAAATGCCCACGGTTGTGACCTTGCACACCGTTCTGGCGAATCCAGATCCCAAACAGCGTCAGGTTTTTGGTGAGTTGATTGAGTGCGCGAGCAAATTGGTCGTGATGACGGAGCGCGGAGCCACCATGTTGCGTGACATCCACGGCGTGCCTACCGCGAAGATCGCGGTGATTCCGCATGGCATTCCTGACATTCCTTTTGTGGATCCGAACTTCTATAAGGAGCAATTTGACGTGGCGGGGCGGCCTCTTTTACTCACGTTCGGACTGCTCTCGCCTGGCAAAGGCATTGAGTTTGCGATTCAAGCGCTTCCGGAGATTTTAAAAGAAAATCCAAGGGCGGTTTACATCATTCTTGGAGCGACTCATCCGAATCTCCTGCGTCAAGATGGGGAGGCCTACCGTTTGTCTCTCGAGCGACTGAGTGAGGAACTCGGTGTGCAGGAGAATGTGAAATTCGTGAACCGCTATGTCGCGCATCAGGAGTTGTGTGAGTATATCGGGGCAGCAGATATCTATCTAACGCCTTACCTCAACGAGGCGCAGATCACTTCAGGCACATTGGCTTATTGTTTCGGTGCCGGAAAAGCGGTGGTATCAACCCCATATTGGCATGCTGCAGAGTTGCTGGCCGATGATCGTGGTTTATTGGTTCCCTTTCGCGATGGAAGATCCATCTCCAAGGCGGTGAATGGACTTTTAGCGGAGGGTTCGCCTCGGCACTCGATGCGGAAGGAGGCCTACATTATGGGCCGTGAAATGGTGTGGGATCGTGTCGCTCGGGACTACGCCAACCTCTTTGATGAGGTTCGGCATCAGTATCAGACAACCAAGCGCATCCCGCCGACAAAACATAATGGAAACGGCGGTGAGCGTTCGTTGCCACGAATGCGATTGGATCACCTCGAGCGAATGAGTGATTCCACCGGGGTTTTTCAGCATGCGATTTTCACCATCCCGCGCTTTGAGGACGGCTATTGCACAGATGACAATGCCCGCACGCTCTTGTTGACAGTGATGCTGCCCGAGGAGGAGCACACGGACCACTTCATCTGGAGTCTTCAATCGGCCACCGCCGCCTTTCTCCAAAATGCGTTTGTGAACGAGACGGGGCGATTTAGAAACTTCATGGCCTTCAACCGAAATTGGAGCGAGGCGGAGGGCTCGGAGGATAGTCATGGGCGGGCGCTGTGGGCATTGGGAGCCGTGGTGGGGCGCACGAGCAATCCCGGCCTTCGCACTTGGGCTGCGAGTCTTTTTGAGAAGGCGCTGGCGCCAGTAGTCGACTTCACATCGCCAAGGGCATGGGCTTTTTCCCTCCTTGGCTTGAATGAGTATTTCCGCACCTTGCATGGAGATCTGATGGTAGATCGTTTGCGATGGGAACTCTCAGGAAAGTTGTTCGCTCTCTTTCAAAAAAATGCCACGTCGGATTGGATGTGGGCCGAGGACATCGTGGCCTATGACAATCCTCGCCTTGCACAGGCACTCATTATTGCGGGTCGTTGGACCAAAGATCAGGAAATGGAAAAAATGGGCCTCAAAGCCCTTGAATGGCTCATGAAGAACCAGTCATTGCCGAATGGATGTTTCCGCCCCGTTGGCTCAAATGGTTTCTGGCTCAGGGGAGGAGATGCAGCGGCATTCGATCAACAACCGCTTGAGGCGGGTGCGGCCGTGAGCGCTTGCTTAGAGGCATTCCATGCAACGGGAGATCTTTTCTGGAAAACCGAAGCGCGCCGTTCTTTTGATTGGTTCTTGGGGTCAAATGCCCTTCGGCTTCCTATTTATGATGCCACTACAGGAGGTTGCCGCGACGGACTCCATGAAAACCGTGTGAATCGTAACCAAGGCGCGGAGTCCACCCTTTCCTTCCTGATTGCGCTTGCCGAAATGCGCTCGAACTCAACCCACCGTTCCCCACAATGATTATGAATGATATCGAATCCCAACTCCGCCGAGTTGCGCTGACACTTCACCCTGAGCCGAAGCGTGTGCTGCTGCGGCCCTTTATCCCATCACTGATCGTGAAGCCGATGAACAATGAAGAGGTGAACCCCCGTATTTCGAATCTTTTTTCACGTCTCATGCAGATGACCGATGAGGCTGTGGAAGAAAAATTGAAGGATGTCTTCTCCGAGTTTGATGAGCGCCATCAGAGAATTCACGACATCTTCAAGGAACGCTACCACCAGATTGAGAGCCTGCTGCCGACCGAGAACGCGCTCAGTGAGTCACGGGCGTTGCTGCTTGGGGCTTATTTCACAAACGAATATTCGTTCGAATCGAGTGCGCTCTTCAATCCGAGTATCATTCCATCACCCGACCAGGGTGGCGTTGAAAAGGACGAACTGCGATTCATTTTAAGCCTGCGTGCAACGGGAGAGGGGCATGTCTCCTCGATCACTTTTCGATCCGGTATTGTCGCCAGTGATGGGGACATCCGGATGGATGATGTCTCCCGTTTTGTTCATCTACCCCGCCCGATGGCGGCGGCGAGGTATGATAAGAAAACCTTTCAGCGTAAACTCCAAGAAATCAATGTGGAGTATGCTGATGCCATCGCCTGCACGCGTGATCTCAAGGAAAGTTTTAGTTTTAGCGAACTCTTTGATCTGGTGCAGCGAATGCAAACAACGGCGGAAGAGCCAAATGTGCGCCGTGCTGCCGAACGCGCTCTCCTTCTTGCGCAAGCAAACTACAGCGTGAGCTTCTCTGAAGGTCTCAGTATGTCCGAAAAAGTTCTTTTTCCCTTTGCTCCAAGCGAGAGCAATGGGATCGAAGATGCGCGTTTTGTGAAATTCATCGAAGACGATGGGTCAACAAATTATTACGCCACATACACGGCTTACGATGGCAACGTCGTATTTCCTCAGTTGCTGCAGACCCGTGACTTTCACGAGTTCAATATTGCGACTCTCAATGGGCCAGTGGTGAAAAATAAGGGGATGGCTCTTTTTCCCAAAAAAATCAATGGGCGATACGCCATGCTGGGCCGACAGGATGGGGAAAATATTACCCTCATGTATTCAGATCACCTGCACTTTTGGTATGAATCCCGAGTGATTATCCGGCCTTCACAACCATGGCAGTTTGTGCAAATAGGAAACTGCGGTTCTCCGATAGAAACCCCCGCCGGTTGGCTTGTCCTCACTCATGGTGTGGGCCCGATGAGGAAATACTCGCTGGGTGCTGTTCTACTCGACCTGAATAATCCCGCAAAAGTTCTCGGGCGTCTTAAAAAGCCGCTCCTTCGGCCCATGCCTGACGAGCGCGAAGGCTATGTGCCCAATGTGCTCTACAGTTGCGGCAGCCTGATTCACGGCAACAATCTGATTCTCCCCTATGCCATTTCCGACACCTCGACTCGGTTTGCGATTGTGCCAATCGAGACTTTGATCGAAGGCATTCTTAATGGGTGAACGGCATAGAGGAGGGGGCGATGCATTTTCTTGTCTTTACTAAAAAGGACCAGCGTTTAGGGTTCTGACCCTTCTTATGTCCATACTTTTGCCGATTTTAATTACGCTGCACATCCTCGTCTGCTTGCTGATGGTATTCGTGGTCCTTATGCAGCGTCCACGCAGTGAGGGATTGGGGGCCGCCTTTGGTGGTGGGCTTACCGACAATGTCTTTGGATCTCAAACGACCAACGTACTCGCTAAGTTCACAACTTGGTTGTCGATTGCTTTTTTCGTCATCACCCTCCTGCTTTCAATTCTCACAGCAAAATCTGCCAATAGCAAAACGGAGATTCAGAAAAAACTTCTCAGCGCGCCTGTGCCTCAAGCAACTGCCACGCCAGCGCCGGTTGCGACACCGGAGTCAGTAGCAACACCTGCACCAGTTGCCACGCCAGCGCCAGTTGCCACGCCGGCACCTGTTGCCACACCAGCACCTGATCAGACTGCCGCGCCGGTAGCGGAAGCGCCTCAATCAGCCGCTCCCGAACCAGTTCCTCCTGCTCAGAATTGATCGCCATCCGAGGATCGGCTCGGTTAAAAATATCTAGCGCCCCCGTTACTCCATAAAAGGCATTCATGAAGTCTTTGAGCTCGATGGAATCTCTGCGGAAGTGGCGAAAGAAACTCACGGAAAAAGTTGTTTTTGTTCCCACGATGGGAGCCCTTCATCACGGACACGAAGAGTTGATTGCTCGAGCTCGGCGCTTGGCTGGACCGAAAGGTTCTGTAGTGGTTTCGATTTTTCTCAATCCGATCCAGTTCGGGCCTCGAGAGGACATCGACGCGTATCCCAAGCCTCTTAAAAACGATTTTGTTGTCTGTCGTCGAGCGGGAGCGGATGCGGTTTTTCTTCCCAAGGTCGCGGACATGTATGGGCCCGATCGCTCGGTTTTTGTGGATGAGGAATCGCTCTCCATCGTCCTTTGTGGGCGATCCAGACCGGGCCACTTTCGGGGTGTTTGCACCGTGGTCGCCAAACTTTTTAACATCGTTCAACCCACTCATGCGATCTTCGGCGAGAAGGATTGGCAACAACTGGCCATCATTCGGCGTATGGTCCGCGACTTAAATTTCCCAGTCGAGATAGTGGCCTCGCGTACCGTGCGCGAGTCGGATGGGTTGGCTGCCAGCTCTAGGAACGCCTACCTCACTCCAGAGGAGCGTGCGCTAGCTCCCCAGATCCACGCTGCCATGCAGGCCTCCGCAACAAAGCTCAAGGATCCTGTCGCTATTGTGAAAGCCCTTGTGCGAGCTTTAGAAAAAATTGCATGCGCCCGCTTGGATTACGCCGAGGCAGTGGATGCCGTGACATTGATGCCGCTTAAAAATCGTAAATCCGCGGGGCGTCTTGCTGCGGCTGTTTTTCTGGGAAAAACCCGTCTGATCGATAATATCCCCCTTCCTCCACTTACATGAGAGAATTTGATTTCATCGTCCTGGGCAGTGGTATTGCCGGCCTTTCCTTCGCGCTTAAGGCGGCCAAGGTCGGATCTGTCGCACTTATCACCAAGCGTGGACGTGCGGATTCCAACACCGCTTGGGCCCAGGGTGGGGTGGCCTGTGTGATGAGTGATGAGGATTCCTTCGAGCTCCACATTCGCGATACTCTTGAGGCGGGTGCAGGGCTTTGCCACGAGGAGGTTGTTCGTGCTGTGGTCACGGAGGGGCCAGCCCGCATCGATGAGCTTATGCATCTCGGGGTGCACTTTGATCATCGTGAGAATGGCAATGGCGGCAATGAGCTGGATCTTGGTCGTGAGGGCGGGCACTCCAAGCGTCGGGTTTTGCATTTCCAGGATGCGACTGGTCGTGAGATCGAGCATCGCCTTCTCGAGCAGGTCGCGGCTCACTCACAGATCGAGGTGATGGAAAATCACATGGCCGTGGATTTGATTACTACCGGCAAGCTCGGTTACGCGATGGAAAATAGCTGCGTGGGCGTTTATGTGCTCAATGAGTCCACTGGCGTGGTGGAAACTCTCCGTAGCGATGTCACGGTTGCTGCGACTGGTGGATGCGGGAAAGTTTACCTCTACACGACGAATCCGGATGTCGCCACTGGGGATGGCGTGGCCATGGCTTGGCGTGCTGGTGCTGCCATCGCGAATATGGAGTTCATCCAGTTCCACCCGACCTGCCTCTACCATCCGGATATCAAATCCTTCCTCATATCGGAAGTGGTGCGCGGTGAGGGGGGCATTCTGATCAATGAGCGTGGGCAACGCTTCATGGAGCACCACAATCCCCAAAAGGAACTCGCACCCCGCGATATCGTCGCGCGGGCCATCGATGCCGAAATGAAGCGTAGCGGTGCGAAATGTGTCTATCTCGACATCACCCACAAGCCAGCCGACTTCATCATCAGTCGCTTTCCGACGATTTACGAAACTTGCCTGCGTTACGGCCTCGACATCACAAAAAAGCCGATCCCTGTTGTTCCTGCCGCGCACTATCAATGCGGTGGAGTGAAGGTCGACATCAACGGAGAGACGTCTCTGCGTGGGCTTTTTGCGATCGGAGAGGTCGCTTGTAACGGGCTCCATGGAGCGAACCGCCTTGCGAGCAATTCCCTGCTTGAGGGCGTCGTTACCGCTCACCGTGCATTTGAAAAATCCACTCGCCAGCGGCGGGAACGGCTTGCGTTCGATCTTCCCGAGTGGCGCTCCGGTGAGGTTCAGGACGTGGACGAGCTCGTTGTCATATCGCACAACTGGGAGGAAATCCGGCGACTGATGTGGGACTACGTGGGCATCGTGAGAACGGACAAGCGATTGCAGCGAGCTGCTACGCGTTTAAGAAATCTTCACGCCGAGGTGCAGGAGTTTTATTGGAATTTCAAGGTTTCAACCGATCTGCTGGAGTTGCGAAATCTGGTTACAGTCGCCTCGCTTGTCGTGGACTGCGCCCTGAGCCGCAAGGAAAGTCGAGGACTTCACTATACGCTGGATTATCTTGAGCGCGATGACGTGCGGTTTTTGCACGACACGATCACTCGGCGGAATTAATCCCTCGGAGTGAGGACGGAGAGTTTGCTTGGGGAGATTCGGAACTCGCAGGGAAGGACGCCGCAGACTTCGCCGTCGAGTTCAAATGGGACTTCATCCGAGCTTCGTACCCGTACCGAGGGGGACTGAAAATACTCGACATCGGGAAGGGCGAGATGAGTGCCAAACGCGATGGCTTGAAAATACCGCACGACATCCCAGTGGCTCTGGTTTTTGAAAACAACGACATCCAGAAGCCCATCGTTAAGATGGGCTTTTTTGAATAGAGGAAACGGACCGCCGTAAAGTCGGCCGTTACCGATAAGGACGAATCGGCCCTCCCGGGTAGGAATGCCATCCCCCTCGATCACAAGCGAGGGCGGTTTCACTGCGGCGACTTGTGCCAAGGTGAGAAGATAACTCAGAGGCCCGAGCGTTTTTTTGGACTCCGTGGTGGTTTGTTGCACAACGGCGGCGTCCAATCCGACTCCAGCCAGTTGAATGAAATAGTGACCATTGGCCTGAGGAAGATCGAGTTGGCGCATGTGTCCGAACTGGATCACCTCCCATGCCCTCTCGAGGTTGCCTTGCGGTATACCGATCTCAGACGCGAAGACATTCATTGTTCCCACGGGGAGGATGCCCAAGGTGGTGCGGGATTCTGCCATGCCATTGACCACCTCGTTCACGGTGCCGTCTCCACCGGCGGCGACTATGGTTTGGAAGCCCTCAGCCGCTCCCTCAGCAGCCAAGCGGCGGGCGTCCCCAGAAGCTGTGGTGAGGCGAACGACAGGATGACCCGACAGGGCCTCGATTTTGCTCCGCAGTTTGCCCGCTCGGTCGCTGCGGGCGGTGGGATTAAAAATAACTAGGGTCTTATTCACACTTCACTTTCGGGATAGGAGCGGTAGCTTGTTCGCGTGCGTTCGATTGCCAAGCCAATTCTGATTGTTGCCGGAGGGGCGTTGCTCCTTCTTGCGACGCTTGTCCTGATTGCGAATATCTACCTGCAATCGGAATCTGTTCAGGACCGCATGCGGGCTGCCATTTCCGTAGCGGCGGGGGTGCCTGTCAAAATTGAGCATTCGTCTTTCACTCCGTGGTCAGGATTCACATTTTCGGGACTCAGTCTACCCCCGCAAGGCCAATCCAAGGTCCCAGCTCTTTCGATTTCCTCTCTCCGGATTCGAGTTCATCTTCTGTCCCTGTTTCAGCGAGAAATCGTGGTGAAAGAAGTGCTTTTTTTGAATCCAGTTCTTGTATCGATTCCGACGCCATCCGGCAGATGGCCGATGGTAAAGGCTCCCGCCGAAGCCTCTCGCTCGCCCTCTGCTATTTCGATTTCGCTTCCTGATGTAGGGCAAGTCTCTGTGCCTGGACTTTCTGTGCCCCCCCCTCTAGCCGTCGCCTCGGGCGAGATGGGCAACCCGTCGAATCCTAGTCGATCGCAACCAGAGGTTCAGGTGGATTCCATGAAGGTCCGTAATGGGAAAGCCATTTTCTACGATGATGCGGGGCATCAATTATTCGAGTTTGATAGTGTTGCCGTAGAGTCCTATGTCGCCAAGGATCGATCCGTGACTGGAAAAGTCCGCATCGAAAAAATCACTGTGGCCGGCTTTTTCCACCCCACGCATCTGACCGCCCGCTTCGAGTGGAGCGGAGGGAAGCTAGTGATATCGGATGTGGTCGCAGATTGCGCGGGCGGCTCGATTTTTGCTCGCTTCGCCGTGAATTCTGATCCTGCCCCCACTTTTGAAAGTTGGATGGCCGTGCAGAACGTTTCGGTCAAAAACATTTTTGAGGATGCCGGGATGAGTGGCAGTGGAAAACGGGGCAAAATTTTCGCCAATGGCACGATGGATGGGACGATCGGGGTTCCTGAAACCTATGTTGGTGGGGCTTCAGTTTCCCTTGTTGAGGGCCGGTTGGAGCCGCTCGATGTGATTCGCCAGATCGGCGACCTGCTTGGCGTGGATGAACTGAAAATGCTCGATCTCAAGCAAGCCGATGCCAATGTGACGATTCGCGATGGTAAAGTGATCGTCGATAAAATAGCCATCGCCTCGAATAACTTCATCATGGATGCCACTGGGGAGAGCGGTTTCAATGGAGTCCTCAGCTTGGCGGCGAGATTCCATGTGAACGAAAAAATCCGTAAGGAATCCCGAGGTCTCATCGGCAGCAATTTCGAGCCCTCGGAATGGGATGGATATACCCATATGCCATTTCGTATTTCAGGGACGCTCGCCCGCCCTAAGACCGATCTTCTCGATA
Source organism: Terrimicrobiaceae bacterium (assembly GCA_044377415.1). GTDB lineage: Bacteria > Verrucomicrobiota > Verrucomicrobiia > Chthoniobacterales > Terrimicrobiaceae > UBA967. Next base: position 20,733 of record JBILZC010000019.1, read on the forward strand.
AATTAGTCGGGGCTCGCATCGGGCAGGATCTCGGCGGACTCATCAATAGTTTCCTCCGGCCAATCCAAGGTCAGAAAAAAAAGAAATCACCGCAACCTGCCCCTGTGGCGACTCCGGAACCTTAAGAGACCATGCGGATTATTTCAGGTAGTGCCGGCGGTCGTCCACTCAAAGCTCCACCAGATGGACTCAGGCCAACAATGGATCGGATCAAGGGGGCCGTTTTTTCGAGCTTGGGCGATTTAGTTCCCGGGGCTGTTGTTCTCGACCTCTTTGCCGGGTCTGGTGCCATGGGAATCGAGGCCCTCAGTCGTGGGGCTGCCACCGCAGTCTTGGTGGACAGCAATGAACGATGCATACGTTGTATTCATGAGAATCTCCAGATGGCTGGGGTTTCCGCGAATGTTCAAACGATGGACGTTTATCGGTTTCTGGATCTTTTTGTCCCGCCAGAGAGTTTTGACATCATATTTGCCGATCCGCCATACTCCAAGAAACCCGAGGATGTGAAGCACGCGGAGGCCCTTGTTGTCTCTCTCAAATTGGCTGCAGCGCTCAAGCCCGGCGGGTTGTTTGTCCTAGAAAAACAGGCTGCAGGGACGCTTGATGAAAGTGTCTTTGAGGTGATCAAGGCCAAACGATATGGCGGCAGCGAAATCCTTTACTTGGCCAAGAAATGATTCGAGTCGTCCGCTTTTTTTACAATCTGCTTTTCCCGATCGTCCTTTTGGTATTGTTGCCGGGATTCCTGCTTCGAATGACGAGGCGTGGGAATTACAGGCATAAATTCGGCCAACGCTTTGGGATCTATTCGGCCGGTGTGCGTGAAAAACTGGCGGGTATGAATCGGGTCTGGGTTCATGCCGTGAGCGTGGGGGAAGTGAATATCGCACTGAAGCTCATTCAATCCCTGCGCGAGGAAGATCCAGGGCTAGCTTTCGTGCTCTCAACGACCACTTCAACGGGATTCAAACTCGCTGTGAGTCGAAAATCAGCTTGGTTGGAGCCGATTTATAGTCCGCTCGATTTTTACCCCATCGTCCGGCGTGTAGTCGAAGTGATCCGTCCGCGCTGTCTTATTCTGGTGGAGGCGGAGGTTTGGCCCAATCTTGTTTGGGAAGTTCGCCAAATTGGGGCCAAGACAGCGCTCGTGAATGCCCGTCTCTCGCCGCGTTCTGAAAAACGTTACCGACTCGCGCGCTGGATCACGGCCCCGATTTTCAATCAGCTCGATCTCCTGTGCCTCCAAGAACCTCGTGATGCGGATCGTTGGAAATCTCTCGGCCTCGATCCTGCCAAACTTGTGCTCACGGGCAGTGTCAAATTTGATGATAGCGCTACCGCGCCCCGGCCTGCACGTGATTTTCGTCCCGTTCTGGAAGGAATCGGAATTCCGAAGGGCGCTCCCGTTCTTCTTGGTGGTAGTACATTTGAGGGCGAGGAGTTGATTTTAGCGGAGGTCTACAAGGAGCTTCGGAGATCTCACCCCGATTTGTTTCTCATTCTTGTTCCACGTCACCATGAACGTGCGGATGCAGTGGCTCGCCAACTCGAAATGACAGGCCTTACGGTCTTGCGGCGTACCAATTCCTTGCCCGAGGGTCGTCCTGACGTGCTGCTGGTCGATACCACTGGCGAACTGGCTGGATGGTATCTCTGCGCAACGGTGGTTTTCGTTGGAAAAAGTCTCTGCGCTAAGGGGGGGCAGAATCCTGCGGAACCCATTACAGCTGGGGTGCCTGTGATTTTCGGCCCACATATGCAGAATTTTTCTACGCTCACTCGGTCTTTTCTTCAAGTGGATGGCGCCATGCAGGTGAATAATGCGAATGAAATCCACAATGCCGTGAGTGCCCTTCTCGCAAGCCCCGATCGCCGTGCTGCCATGGTTGCCAATGCGGCGAAATGCCTAGAGATTCACCGAGGCGCGACAAATAAAACCGTAGATCTTCTCCATTCCCGGATTTTAGTATGAGTTGGGTCTTGCGGCTTGATCCCAAGTCAGCGTGTTTTTCAGATGGGGCTGATATTTTAAAAAACCTCAGAAATGGTCTTTTTCTCCCATTATTTATACAATTTAATAATATGAAAAAGATGATGTTGGATTGAATGTCCTTGTCGGTTTTTCAACTATCAAGAAAGAACTGGCATTCATGCTGGGGAAAAATATTTTCAGATTTCGCTCAAGTTTTTTTGGTTTCTGACGAATTATATTAATTATGGGAATGGGATTATCAGGACTAGCCTCGGGTTTCGATTGGAAATCGATGGTGGATCAGCTTATTGAGGTCAGTCGTGCACCTCAGAATCGTATGCGCTCGGAGCAGTCAAAGAACTCTTCGAAAACAAGCGCTATTAACGAAATAAAAGGTCTTCTTGCTAATTTAAAAACCGATATCGCGAGTCTAGGTTCCCAAGATGCTTTGCTTAAGAGGAGCGCGTCGTTGGGCGGAACTGCAACGGGTTGGTCAGCGAGCGCCTCTACAACGGCAAGTGCTGGGAAATACACCTTCTCGGTTACGACGCTTGCAACCGCTGCAAAGTGGACTGGGGCGGGAGATCTGGCGGGTGGAATCGATCCGGATTTACCGCTGTCCGGTCAACCTCTTGGTAGAACGCTCGTGGGCGGTAATTTTACGGTTAACGGGACCATTGTCACAATTGATAGTGGAGAATCTCTCAATGCTGTCCTGACGAAGGTAAAAGCTGCAAGCGGAGTCACGGATGCCACGTTCGACCCTGGAACTGGGAAGGTGACAATCACGAGCGCTTCTCCGGTCGTGCTTGGGGCCTCTAATGATACGAGTAACTTTCTTCTCGCGATGCGGCTTTCAAGCGGAGCGAATCCCACTAGTTCTGCTTCGCTCGGCTCTCTCAGTTTCTCGGGTCCGATCGCTTCCGCTAACCTCAAAACTCAGCCTACCCTGCCGTCCAGTACTTTTCTTATCAATGGGACCTCGATTTCCTACAATACGGCAACAGATAGTTTGCAGGATCTGATCACGCGAATCAACGATTCCGCTGCGGGAGTAACTGCATCTTTGGATGCTGCTTCTGGTCGTTTTGTTCTAACCAATGACACCACCGGTAACGTGGGAATTTTTGTAACAGAGGATACAGGTGGCATGGCTGCATCCTTAGGGCTGACTGCTGGTTCCCTTACGAATGGCAATGATGCGTCTTTTAATGTTAATGGAGGATTGGCTCCTCTGACAAGTCGGACGAATACCCTAGATGCGACTTCTCATGGCATCACGGGTTTGTCCGTCACCGCAACGAGTCTAGGTACTGATACTGTAAGCATTGCCTCTGATAGCACGGCAACGAAATCGGCGGTCGATTCTTTTATTGCGAAGTATAATGCGGTGCAAAGTGCCATTGATAAATATACCAAGGTTACGGTCGTTGGAACTAAAGTCACGGCAGGGATTCTCTCGAGCAACCGCGAGTTGGGTGAAATATCAAAGTCCCTGCGACAGATGATCTATAAAGAGGGCGCTGGAGTCAGTGGGTCGATCAAACGTCTCTCCGATATGGGGGTGGGCTTTTCTGGTGTTGAAAATACCATCTCTGTGACGAACTCCAGTCTCTTGACTTCCAAGTTAGCAGATTTTGCCAGTGACGTATCCAGTTATTTTAATACAAAAAATAGCGTTGGAGATATTCCTTCAGGTGGTCTCATTGAGCGGATGGATTATCTTCTTGGCAATCTAGTCACAGAATCAGGAACAGCCAAGGGATCTTTAAAGACTAATTTAGATACCATCGTTACCCAAAATAAATCTTTAGACGCGCAAATAACGGCTTTAGAAAAGCGACTTGAGTCTCAGCGTTCCACCATGGAGGCATCCTTTATTGCCATGGAAAAGTCCCAGTCAATTTATCAGCAGCAAAGTGCCTATATTAATAAAACATTCGCAGGAAAATCTAATTAAAAAATTTCTAAACCGCCGGCTGAATCTGCCGATAATAAACCATACGTATCCATTTCTAACTTGAAAAAGTAAGAAAGCTAAAATCCAAATAAACAAATAATAAACTATGAATAACATTCATCCAATCGCGCCCCCGACATCGCCCGTTTGGCCGGAGGTCAATGCAACCACTGCAAAAAGCAGTATGTCGACTCAGCAAATCGGTGCCAGTGAAGTCCCGATCCGCGACTCGGTCGTATCTGTTGGTAAAACAGATCAGCCTGCCAAACCCCCTGTCACGGATACAGTGGAAACACCTCATCGTAAGATGGTCAGAGAATGGCAAGGGGCATCCCTTGAAGTGCGACCCGACGAAGTCAAAAAAGGCATGGAGTGGAATACCGATCCATCATATCCTTCCCTCAATGTGGTCAATGGGATCGCAAGTATGTTAGTCGGATCGTTTATTAACAACTCTGGAGAAAATCTTAATAAACAACTTTTGCCTTAATATTTTAGTTGATTTATCTGCCCGTTAGTCTATTGAGCTACAAACTTCATTCTTTTGAAATCAAACAACCCGCTTAATATCTATCGAAAGACAGCCACGACTACAGCTTCCCCTGGGGAGCTTGTATTAATGTTATTCGATGGCGCTCTCCGTTTCATGACGGCGGCTGAAATTGGTTTTCAAGAAGAGAACTTTGCCAGACGCAATGAGCAAATCCACAACAATATCCTCCGTGCCCAAGCGATTATCACGGAGTTGCAGGCGACATTGAACATGGAAGTGGGGGGCGAGTTTTCAGAGAATCTCTATCGGCTTTACGATTTCATGCAGAATCAGCTTAGCCAAGCCAATCGAGAGAAAAACATGGAAAAAATCAAGGTTGTTGTCGGTTTTGTTCAAGACATTCGTGAGGCATGGGCCCAGATGTTGCTGCAGACGGCCACGGAGCAGGCAACCGTCAGCGTTGAATCCGGCCTTGGTGCCAAATGTTGATATCTAAGCTGACTGTTTCCACTGACGAGAAGCGTCTCGAAGCGCTTCTGTCAACATATGAACAAAACCTCCGAACGGAGGTTTTTTTCATTAGGAGAAATGAAGCTCAGAATTTGCTGGAGCTCCTCCCTCAGCAGGCTGACTTGGCTTTTGCCATTTCTGAGCTTTTACAAAAAATCGATCTCCCGCCTGCAAAAGCGGAGGCAATTAAAAAAAGGTTGGCCGTAGCTGATGCCCTTCGTGAAGGCAATCGCAGTGAACTCGATCGTGTTGTAGAGACAATGAAGGCTGAGTTGGACGAGTTAAACCTAGCGCGCGTGCGGATTCGTCAGATGAGGCAGATCTCCAAGACGGCCTACCTCACACAAGAGCCGGGTCAGTTGCAGGACTGGGCCTGATTTTTTCGTGTTCTGGCTTTACACTGCCTAGGTGGAGCGGTGATATTCCCCGTTCTTCGATGATCAGAAAAACAGGAATTGGATTAGCCGGATTTGGAACAGTGGGCGCTGGAGTTTACAAAAACCTCCTTCGCAACGGCTCCTTGCTCGAGCAGAGACTTGGTGTGCAGTTTGAAGTCCGCCGCATCGCGGTTCGCGATCTCCTAAAGGTCCGTGACGTAGATGCCCCCGCTGAGATTTTCACGACGTCGCCTGATGATCTCTTGTTGGATTCCTCGATCGATGTCGTGGTGGAGCTCATGGGGGGAATCGATATTCCTTTGGCTTTCGTCAAAAAAGCGATTCACGCTGGAAAAATCGTGGTTACTGGCAATAAGGCCCTCCTAGCGGAACACGGGCGTGAGATTTTTGAGCTGGCCCACGAGAAGCGTGTGCCTGTTTTTTATGAGGCGGCTGTGGCTGGCGGCATACCGATCATCAAATCCGTCCGCGAGGCCTTTGTGGGAAATCGTTTTGAGGCGATTCATGGAATCCTCAATGGCACCAGCAACTACATTCTCACTCGTATGACAGAGGAGGGGGCTGATTTTGCGCCGGTGCTCGCGGATGCTCAGAAATTGGGCTATGCTGAGGCTGATCCGGCACTCGATGTGAATGGTTGGGATGCCGCCCACAAGGCTATCATCCTTGCTTCGCTGGCGTATGGTTTTTGGATCAATCCCGCCGATGTGCTTGTCGAAGGAATTGAAAAAGTCACCGCCGCCGATATTCGTTTCGCAAACGAGTTGAACTATCGCATCAAGCTCCTTGCCTCGATCAAAGCGGATGATGCCGGCGAAATTGAGGTTCGAGTTGTTCCGACCCTGATTCCCAAATCGCACGTGCTGGCTTCCGTGAATGGGGTTTTCAATGCTGTCGCCGTACGTGGTGACATTGTCGGGGATGCCTTATTCTATGGACGGGGTGCTGGACAGGACCCCACATCGAGTTCCGTATTAGCCGATCTCGCCGAGGCAGCCGCTTTCTTGGAGTCGCCACGAGCCTGCATAGGATTCACATCGCATGATCTCTACGGTCGCTGCAAACCGATTGACCAAACGATTTCCAAATACTACCTGCGCCTTGGTGTCGAAGACCGTCCTGGCGTGTTAGCTCAAATCGCCGGCACTTTGGCGAAGGCCGATATTGGCATCCTCTCGGTGATCCAGCCCGAAGGGTTGGTTGACGGAGCAGTGCCGCTGATTTTAACACTCCACGATGCTCCATATGGACCAATGAAAAAAACGGTCGAAGAACTTGCTGCGCTTCCTTGCGTGAAAGGCACGCCACTTTTATTGCACATGGAGTCCTTCTCGTGAACGAGCCGCTTAACGATAAAGGGGTCATTCACCGCTACCGCGAATTTCTTCCGGTATCCACTTCTACGCCCGTCATCTCTTTGAGTGAGGGATCGACCCCACTCATTCATTCCCCGCGACTCAGCCAAAAAACAGGCGCCGAGGTTTATCTCAAATATGAAGGCCTTAATCCCACGGGGTCTTTCAAAGACCGTGGCATGACCGTGGCGATATCGAAAGCGGTGGAAGATGGGGCAAAAACAGTTATCTGTGCCTCGACTGGCAATACTTCCGCGGCGGCGGCCGCCTATGCGGCGAGGGCTGGGGTCAAGTGCGCGGTGATCCTGCCTGCCGGTAAAATCGCCATTGGCAAGTTGGTGCAGGCTTTTGTTTACGGAGCTAAAGTTGTGGCGATACGGGGAAATTTCGATGACGCCCTCCGCATCGTCCGTGAGTTCGGTGGTGTGGAAGGCGTGGCCATTGTGAATTCGATCAACCCTCACCGCATCGAGGGACAGAAGACGGCTGCTTTTGAAGTCATCGAAGATCTCGGAGATGCACCCGATATTCACATCCTTCCTGTTGGAAATGCCGGCAACATCACGGCGTATTGGAAGGGCTACCAAGAATTCCATGCCGCCGGTCGATCCACCCGACTCCCTCGAATGGTGGGATTCCAAGCTGCCGGATCGGCCCCGATTTTCAATGGTCATCCGATTGAGCATCCCGATACGGTTGCGACAGCCATCCGCATAGGCAATCCCGCCAGTTGGCAGGGGGCCAATGATGCTGTTTCGCAGTCAGGCGGGTGTATCGATATTGTGACCGACGAGGAGATCATGGCCGCGCAAAGTTGGCTTGCTGTGAATGAGGGTATTTTTGTTGAGCCAGCCAGCGCGGCCAGTGTCGCTGGATTGCTCAAATGCCTCTCCTGCTCACGCTGTGCTTCCTGCCCCTTCAGTACGGCGCTCCGTCCCGGCGCGAAGGTCGTTCTTACTGTGACCGGGCATGGACTCAAGGATTCCGATACGCCCGTGAAATTCGGCAACTTCACGCCATCCGAGTCCGATGCGACATTAAGCGCCGTTCGTGCGGTGTTGGACAAAAACTAACCCTTTTCCCATGGCATTGATCGTTCAAAAATACGGCGGCACATCCGTCGGCACCGCAGAAAGAATCCTTAACGTCGCCCGTCGCGTGATCGCATCCCAGCAGGAGGGAAACTCGATCGTGGTCGTTGTCTCGGCGATGTCGGGAGTCACCGATGGGCTCATTAAACTGGCTCGCGATGTCTCCTCTCAACCGACGGAGAGAGAGATGGACGTGCTTCTTGCCACCGGTGAGCAGACGACGATTGCGCTCACCGCCATGGCTATCAACGCGCTCGGAGGGAAAGCCGTATCGCTCACAGGTGCACAAGCTGGCATCATCACTAATGGGATTCACACGAAGGCTAAGATTTCCAACATCGCGCCCCGCCAAGTCCGCCAATACCTCAAGGAGGGCTTTGTGTGCATCGTGGCAGGCTTCCAGGGGCAGACCCTCGAAGGTCGCATTACGACCCTCGGACGCGGTGGATCGGATCTCACCGCGATCGCCATCGCAGCAGCCGTTAAAGCCGACATGTGTGAGATCTATACAGATGTCGATGGCGTTTATACCTGCGATCCAAGGGTCGTTCCTAACGCTCGTAAGATCGACGTGATCGCCTATGACGAGCTTCTCGAAATGGCCAGCAGCGGATCGAAGGTCATGCAGTCTCGCTCGGTCGAGTTTGCCAAAAAATTCAAAGTGCCTTTCGAGGTGCGCAGCAGTTTCAACACCAACCGGGGAACCATTGTGAAAGAAGAATCAATCGGTCTCGAAAATGTCGTCGTCCGCGGCGTCAGTATCGAGCGCAAACAAGCCAAAGTCACCATCACCAACGTTCCGGATAAGCCCGGCACGGCCTCCCGCATCTTCACGGCGCTGTCGGAAGCGAATGTGATTATCGATGTCATCGTTCAAAACGTCTCTGTGAGCGGATCCACGGACATTTCGTTCACGTTGAGCGCGGACGAACTCGAGAAACTCGGTGATCTCATCGACCGCGTGGCGGCTGAGATCGGTGCTGGTCAAGTCACCAAGAAAAGCGGCATCGCGAAGCTCAGTGTGGTTGGGATCGGTATGCGTTCTCACTCCGGAGTGGCTGCAACTCTCTTTGAGAGCCTTGGTCATGGTGGAGTCAATATCCAGATGATCTCGACTTCGGAAATCAAGATTGCCGTTATCATTGACGAAGCTCAGATCGAGTTGGCTGCGAAGTTGGCCCATACCGCCTTCGGTTTGGATGCCGCTGCCTGATAAAGAATGCGGAACCTTTTTTTGGCTTCCGCGCGCCTAGCAAAAAAGTCATCGCTTGCAACGGGGTGAAACCCGAGTTTATTAAAAACTCAAATGGGTTCCACCTCGATGGCCTTGGCCAAACTCCTCAGTGACGACGATCCCGATACGATCCGATTGGTAAAAGAACAATTGACCGCTATCGGGGAAGATAATCCTACTAGGCTGTATGAACTGGCCAATGCGGACGATCCTCGATTGTCCTATCATGCCCGTGATGTCCTCACTCAGATTGATGGATGCCGTGCGGAGCACGATTTCCATCTCCTATGCCTTCTGGCGGGCGATTCCTTTGATATCGAGGAGGCAGTTTGGACTCTCTCGAAGGTCATTGATCCGAGTGTTTGCGTTCTTGCCTTTCGAGATCAAATCAACGACTGGGGCAGTGAGTTTCTTGAGCGTGTGGATTGTGTTTCGGATAATTCGGAGCGGGTCCGTCTTCTTTCCGAATTTCTTGGTGGGGAATTCGAGTTTCGGGGTAATTCGGTGCAATACTACTGCGAGGAAAACTCCCACTTGCCCTACATCCTCGAGTCCCGTATGGGGATTCCGATCACATTGACGCTTATTTATCAAATGATCGGGGCTCGCGCTGCGATGAAGATCGAGGGCATCAATCTCCCAGGGCACTTCATAGCTCGTCATGGGGATGTTTTTTTTGATCCTTTTCATGGGGGGCGCATTCTGTCCCGAGCGGATATCGAGCAGATCCTAGCCCGACAGGACATGGAGTTGCGCGATGCTCACCTTCAGCCAGCCAACTCGCGTCAGTTCCTCCTGCGCATATTGGCAAATCTGCTCTATGTTTACGATCTTTCTGACGAAAAGGAAAAGAGGGCTAGAATCAAGTCTTGGATGCAGGTGCTCACGGGTGCCAGTATCAATCCATGATTGTTGAAGTTCTCAATGTCGGGACTGAGCTCTTGCTCGGCGAGGTGGTAAATACTCACGCCGGTTGGTTGGC
>JBILZC010000083.1:0-10398 GCA_044377415.1 Terrimicrobiaceae bacterium
CCTCAAAATTGCTCAAGAATATACCGCCTACGGCGCACGCATGGAGGATCCACAAAAGGCGACTGGCGGCGGTATGATCAACCGCAAGGCCACAGGTCCCAACGATGTGGGGTGGGGGACTGTTCCGGGGAACTACTCCCGATTCCTGACGCAGATCGACCCAGGCTCAGGCGATGTCGGTCGATGGAATATCGACGAATCCATCTATGGACGCTTCGGTCGCGCTTTTGAGCATCAGTCCGGCAAGAAGCAAATGCGCTTCCAGCTTGATCCAGCGTTTAATTCCAAAATGGCGAAGGTGACTGTCACTTACCTTGATAAAGGCACAGGAGTGTGGTCGCTCGGGGTTTCAGGAAAAGACGGAACCCGCATTGAGAACGGCAACAGCGGCGAGTGGAAAAGCAAGACGGTCATTTTGCCGGATGTTTCCGAAATCGTACTCAACTATGAGTCAGGAGAGGACACCGTCTTCCACCTCATTGAGGTCGAAAAAACATCATGAAACTCATTCCAAAACGGACCTTCATTTTCAGTTTAATCGCCCTCGGCATGACGACCCACTTCTCCTCCCGATAATGCGGGGATCGACGATGTAAAAACCCAAACGTACAACCCAAAATGACAATTATTTCATTCCTACTGTTCACCGCCCTTGCCTCGGGTCTCACTTGGTTTCTCACCCGCAAGGATGAGAGCCAAAGTTCCGATGGCTTCTTCCTCGGGGGGCGCTCGCTGACATTCCCGATTATCGCCGGCTCGCTACTGCTCACGAATCTCTCAACCGAGCAGATGGTTGGCCTCAATGGCTCTGCCTATGCCCATGGACTCAGCGTCATGGCTTGGGAGGTGGTGGCTGTCATTGCGCTGGTGCTGATGGCGCTTTTTTTCCTGCCACGCTTCCTGCGCACCGGGATCACTACGGTACCGCAGTTTTTAGAGAAGCGCTTCGACAGCACCGCACAGAGCATCGCAAACACGATTTTCCTCCTGGCTTACACTTTCCTGCTCATCCCTCTCATCCTTTACACGGGAGCCGTCGGCTTGATCAGTATGATCGATCTTCAGGCCCTGACCGGCATCAAGGAATACACCACTCTCCTCTCAGCCACGGTGGTTCTGATCGGTGTCATGGGTATGCTCTATGCGCGATTCGGCGGTCTGCGCACGCTCGCTGTCTTAGACACAATCAATGGTGTGGGTCTGCTGATCGGAGGTTTACTTGTCGGCTACTACGCACTCAATGCGTTGGGTAATAGCCAAGGCATCGCGGCCGGATGGGAAGCGCTCAAGGCAGGCCAACCCGGTCGAATGAACTCAATCGGAGCGGAGGGATCCGAAGTTCCTTTCTCAACCCTTTTCACCGGTGTCGCGCTGCTAAATCTTTTCTACTGGTGCACGAACCAGCAAATCATCCAGCGCACTTTCGGGGCATCAAGCCTTGCTGAAGGTCAGAAAGGTGTATTGCTTACCGGCGCATTGAAGTTGCTCGGCCCCCTCTACCTCGTGTTGCCAGGTCTTGCCGCCTATCAGATTTATCAGGGCCAAGGACTTCCCAACGATCAGGCCTACGGCACTCTGGTGAAGGATCTCCTGCCGCAGCATCTCACGGGGTTCTTTGCAGCGGTCATGGTCGGCGCCATCCTTAGCTCATTCAATGCAGCGCTGAACAGCACCTCGGCCCTTTTCTCCATCGGCCTCTACAAGCACGTGATCAACCCCGCCGGTACCGAGGAGCAAACCGTCCGAGCGGCAAAACTTTTTGTAGTCACTGTGGCCATCGCATCGATGCTCGGGGCACCGCTTCTCATCGGGCAGGACACGATTTTCGGATACCTGCAAAAAATGAACGCGATCTATTTCATTCCCATCTTTTCGGTGGTGGTCGTTGGAATGTTGCACCGGCGTGTGCCCGCCTTCGCGGCCTCCATCGCCATGGTCGTCGGCATCGTGTTGATCTCGGTCGGCTATTTTGTGAAACCCGCCGCCGACGCACTCGCGGCCGCTCACATCCATGGCTTCCATTTTATCGGCATCGTCTTCGCCCTCCTCGTTGCATTTCTGCTCGTCATGGGAACATTCGCCCCGAGCGCAAAAGCGTGGAAAATTGAGACCGACAACGAAATCGATCTCACTCCCTGGAAGGGTGCGAAATGGGTCGGGGCCGCACTCGTGATCTTGGTCATCGGCATCTACGCTGCCTTTGCGGGGTGAACCGGAAAAACGGAGGAGGACCTAGTTTTTTGACGATTGGGGGAACGACTTCGTTGGAGATTTTCTTTGGCCGTTCTCATAGCAAAAGTCCCCTTGCGTCGCGACTTCTGAAAGGCGGTGCGGTAGCGCCCGGGCCAGCCAGTTTCCCGCACAAAGAGTCCAAAAGTTAATGGCTATCGGGCTAAATAACCCGACCACTCCAGAGCCTTGATAAAAACTCACCCACAGGCAGGACCTCGAGTTCCCCGAATTTTGCCGGTTGGGGCCCGCGAAAGACTCCAAAAGACCTCACCTCGCGCGGCGCAAGTTCTTCTCTCAATCTCCTCAATCCAAGACCATATTGGTTTCTCCATGTCGAGGAAGCCTTCACCTCTACTGCTGCATACCCCCAATCCGTCTCCACTAAGAAATCCACCTCCACATCATCATGAGTCCGCCAAAAACTCATCCTCCAGCCTGGATGGTGCCTTTCCAAATAAGCCCGGATTTCATTGCCCACTAATGTCTCCAAAAGTGGCCCACACTCCTCCGGCGTTGGCGCATAAGCCACTCTCCCCGACAACGCCCGCGCCACCCCGCTGTCGAAAAGATAAAACTTGGGATGCGCCACCTGCTTGTTCCCCGGCTTCAGCTTCCAAGGTTGCAGCCAGTAGCCCAGCAAAGTATCCACCAGAATCTCGAAATAATTCTGCACGGTCGTTCGCTCCAACTCCGCTCGCCCAGCCAACAAATTCACCCCACTCCTTTTCAGCTTCCTCGCGCTCGAGCCGCAAAGAACAAATCGCAAGCCCCGCTTCTCAATTAACCGATGAACCTCGTCCAAAAGCGTAGGCACTTTCTGCACCTCATCAATGACCACCCAGGATTCCGGATCCAGCAACTCCAACTCGCGGCCTAATTGGTGCGGATCACGCTCCAAACGAATGTATTCCGATTGATCCAACAAGTCATATGTCCTCGCACCACTGAAATGCTCCGAAATCCAAGTCGACTTCCCGGTTCCACGAGGTCCCAGCAGGAAAAACGAGTCCCCCGGAGATTCAATGATCCTTGAAAACATAGTTGGCAATTTTCCTGCAATTCTGCCAACTTGCTAGTCGTAGTTTTTAGCTTGTCCGAGCCCTCGACTCGTTACTTCTGCGGCTCCCTTCATCACGCAAAAGTCGAGCCTGCCGCAGCCGCTTGATTACTCGAGCGCCTTCACTGCGACACCATACATGGCGTAGGGATAACTTGTTCCTGGGTTGCCGGGTGGGCCGAGTTTCACTGTCGCAGCGGACAGCACATCCCGACGCCACACGGAATGGGTCAGATTCAGTTCTCCATTGGCGTCTGGCTCAAGGTCTCTGACTTCACGCGCAAATTTCCCCCACGGGCCACTGCGCACGCGCAGTCCGGTATCGCAAAAATCCCGCTGCAGCCACTCGGGCGGGGTCGCCTGGGTATCGAACAGCACATAAACCGCGCACGGGCGGGATAAATCAAGGCTGATGTCGTTTTTTGATGTTTCACCCCTTTCACGAGTTGCAATACTCTGAAAAGTCCCGATCAAGTCCGCACCCTTCAATTCCTCTGGAAAGGGCTGGCCGGGCAATGCGTGCCATTTGAGTTGGAGATACGCTTTGAGAGACAGGGAAGCCAGCGCCCTCTCGGCCATACCCCCTGGCACGATGGTGTAACAACGGTAAAAATTGGCCTTCTTGATATTGTCCGAAACATTGAGAACGACTGGGGAATCTGGGGAGTTAAGACCACGGACCTGCAAGCGACCCCCTTTCAGCGTCAGCATGTTCACGCGCTCCAGCTTGGCATCCCGGGCGCTCATGCGCGCCGCCTCCCCTTCAACGAGGCTCGCGAGTCGGCTTTCTTGCGTCAGCGGAAGTCCTGCCCGGTAAACCTGAACTTCCCCCTCAAAGACTGCAATGTCGGTGCTGCCGTCAGCGCCCACCGAAGTGCCGAAGCGCGTGCCAATATCCAGCACATTGGCGGTGGGCGTTTCGACCACGAACCCCTTGGCTTCACTCCCCACATCGGTGTTTATACTGCCCCGCTCCAACCTCAACCGCATCGGATTCAAAAATTCCAAACTCACAGGACCTTCAAAATCCAGCACGGCTCCCGAGGAAACTCGGAACCGCAGCGAACCGGTCTGCATTTCGAGCCGCTCCAACATCACCCGCTGCCCCACCTGGTAAGTTGATCCTGAAGACGCAAGAATGTCCACGGTCACCCCTTTTTGAACGGCGAGCGACAGAGCTCTATCATTGAGATCTGGCACCAGCCAAAACGAGAGCCCCAAGAGCAAGGTCACCGCTGCCGCTACTGCAAGCAAAGCCCTGCGAAACGGGAAGGCGATGATATTGCTTTTTTCTGAATAATCGATCGGTGCCAAGACGAGCGATTCCGGCACGGCGGCGCGCCCGTTTTGCCAAATGAGCAAAGCATGAATCTGCATTTGCTGGTAGTAAGCCTCGCGATCGGCCGCACTGCTGTGCAACCTCTCACGGAACTGTTCAAGATCCGCCTCGCTGGCGCTGCCCTCCAACACCGCATGACAAAGTTGCTCGAAAGTGGGGCGGTCCTTATTCATGCGAGTCCCTCCTTTCCAATGTTCGAGTGCACGCAGTCGGCAAGTATTTTGCGCAACCGGTAAAATAAAGCGGCCATCGCGTTCTCCGGGCGGGAAAGCCGCTCCGCGATGTCCCGCACGGCCTCACCACGACTATAGCGGGCGGAGATGAGTTCGCGTTGCCTCGGGTTCAGGCGCTCAATGCAGCGCTCCAACACCTTGAGCCGAGAGTCAGCTTTCTCAGCGGATTCTTCCAATTCCCCAGCCATCCTCACAACCAATTCGTCGTCCAGCACCAAACGCGACCGCTGCTTGCTTTTTCGATGGGCCATAACCTCAAAGCGGGCGAACGTGTACGCCCAACGCAGAAAGGGCTGCTCTCGGTCGTATAGGGCACACCTCCGGCAGAGCTTCATATTTGTTTCCTGCAGCACATCGTCAGCGTCATTCGCTCCGCCCAAGAGTGAAACAATGAAGGCATACATCGCGCTTTGAGAGGCCATCAGCCTCTGGACGAATTCGGGCGTTGGTCCGCTTGTATCCGGCATATTTTCATCCATAACGTTATTATAATTCAGACAAAATGCAGTAGATATGACGAAATTTCCTCTCCAGCATGACAACTTTTTAGAGCAATGGCAGTGCGGCCGCGCAACCGCCATTCCACTTTTGCAGGCGCGTTTTTTTATTCATAACACAATTCGGATCAATCGCAGCAGATGACTTACGTCATATAACCTGCGAAAGCGACTAATCTCAGTGTCCCTTCACTTTTCTACTCACCCAAACGCTCCAATGATTAAAGGCATCCCTGTTACATTCCACCGACACACGCCGTCCTGCCGTGCCTACCTGATCGCCCACTTGTTGATCGCGATTGCCCTCACCGGAGCCCATCTCGAGGCAAATCCGACCGCTGACCCAGATGCGCAATTTGATTTGAAGAATGCGAAGGGAATGGAGGTGCGACTGGTCGCCTACGGCGCACGGATTACCTCCATCAAAGTTCCCGATCGCCATGGCGATTTTGCCGATGTCGTCCTCGGCTTTGACACCGTCGAACCGTATAGGTCATCCCCCAAGAAGCCCTACCTCGGGGTCACGCTCGGCCGCTATGCAGGGCGTATCGCCAACGGGCGATTTACTTTGGACGGCGTTGAGCATGTGCTCGCCAAGAACAGCGTGCCGAATCACAACCACGGAGGACTCATTGGCTTTGACAAGGTCGTCTGGGATGCCAAGCAAACCGGGAACAGCGTGACATTCTCCCGCACCTCGCCCAACGGGGAGGAGGGGTATCCCGGAAATCTCGATGTATGCGTAACCTACACGCTCACCGACAAGAACGAACTCATCATTGATTACCGGGCCACGACCGACCGCGCGACACCGGTCAATTTATCAAATCACAGCTATTTCAATCTGGCAGGTGAAGGCTCCCAGACCGTGCTGCTACACGACCTCAAGATCCATGCCGACGCCATGCTTCCGATCGACAAGACCTCGGTTCCCACCGGAAAAATTGTGCCTGTTGCCGATACCCCGTTCGATTTTCGTCAGCCCAAGCCGGTCGGACGGGATATCGACCAGGCCAATGAGCAACTGTCCAACGGCAGCGGGTATGACCACACCTTTGTCCTCAATCCCCAGAAAGCCGACTCGGTGCCAGCCGCGATCCTCTACGAGAAAACCAGCGGCCGGATGATGAAGGTCTTTACCGATCAGCCGGGGCTCCAACTCTACACCGCAAACTTCCTCGATGGTTCCCTGACCGGGAAATCCGGCCGTCCCTATGCGCGGCAAAGCGCTCTGTGTCTGGAAACACAGCACTTTCCCGACAGTCCCAACCAGTCGCAATTTCCCAACACGATACTCCGGCCCGGCGAAACCTACCAGAGCCGGACAACCTACCAATTCACTGTCAGCGATTCCTTCGAGGAATGATCATCCGCGATTGAAGTCGTTCCTTTTTTTCATTCGCCCTTGAGTTCTCGGCGAGATGGAACGCATTGTCCGCCATAGATATTGGCAAATAAACGCCAAAAAATATTCTGAGTGGCTGATTCACTCAAGCGACCACAATCTCCAGTGTCGCAGCTCCGAAAAAAGCTCCCAATAAACCACAAGCAATGGACAGGGATTGATTCAACAAGGCACCGAAAAAATAAACGCACCGCCAGTTTTTTTGATTTTTTTTCGTCACAACATTCCCTCTGCGGCTAAAATTATTAGGGACCTATATTATCGCGGTGTTAGTTCCGGAGTGCTTGTCACTTGTAATCGAGTCCCCCTCCCGAATGAAAACCTCAAGAACCTTTACCATCAAGCCCGAGACTGCGACATGAGCTCTCCTCTTATCGTATCTATCAATTCATTCTTCAATGTCTCAAATGCGAAGAATATCGACCACAAACATCGGTTGCCCATCCTGGGCTACACATTTGTTTTTCCCTTGGGCTATGCGCTATCGCTCGGGTGTTCTCCGCGAAATGACAAAAAACGAGCAGTTTTTGTCATAAAACGAGAAGACGGCAGGTTAAAGGCGTTGTAATATAGTATAGTTATATTCCTTCATTTTCCCTCAAATGAATCCTTCCAAAACAACCGATTGCGGCTCTATCCAACGCACTTCTCGCGGTATGGCTGCCATTCTGTTTTTCCGCGCGGCTGCTTCCCATCAGGCTTTGCGCTGCATGCTGACTCGTTGCTCCGCTGCGCTTCGGTTGCCTCGTTGCTGCGCTACGCTCCGGTTGCCCACCATGGGCTACACATTTGTCTTTCCCTTTGGACATGCGCTATCGCGCGGGTGTTCGCTCCCGGTTGATTTCGCTACGCTTCACCCTTCGGGCTGCCTTCGGCAGTCTATCTCTCTACGTTCGATTATGTCGCCCTTCGGGCTGCCTTCGGCAGGCAGTGTTGGTTCGCATCCTCCCGGGATGTCTCACCCTTCGGGCTGCTTATGCAGCCTACCGCGCAACCGCCCTGTTGCTTGGTTCCCAGCCAGCGCACGCTGGCATGTATTCCGGTTTCCGGTCTCCAGTCTCCGGTTTCTACTCTCAGCCCCTCTCGCCCGCGCGGCTGCTCTGGCATTGGCTCTGCTGGCCTCGCCATTCACAGCGAGTGGCCAGACTTGGACTGGCACTACCTCTGGCAACTGGACTGTAGCTACGAACTGGAGTGGAGCGATTGCTCCGGCATCTGGCAACACTACCAATGTCACTATTTCCGGAACCACCAATGTTGGGAGCATGTTTTTAAGCAGCGCCATTACAATCCGCTCGCTGACGTTTAATGCCACGAACGATGCGAACACTAGGATTTCGATGACCGGTGCCTTCACTGCTAGCTCCAACGATCGCAATCTGACGTTTTCTTCAAACTCCGGAAATGCCACCTTAACCGTGGAAGACGGCTCCACCGGAAATAAAGTGATTGATAGGGTTAGTGGTGGGACTGGGCAGGCGTCCTCGATCATTCTTACCAGTTCGCTGGACGTGATTCACAATGGCAGCGGAACGCTTACACTGGGGAACGGCGCTAGCGCTGGAGCAAGCGGGACTTCGAGTGTCACAGGCGCGGGCAGACTCAACAAATCCGGCACGGGCACCTTGATCCTGGCGGGTAACAATACCTACACCGGCGCGACGAACATTAACGCTGGTGCGGTGACGATCCAGAGAAGCGCCAGCTTGGGCGGCACCGGAAACGGAACCAGTGTCACTGCTACCGGAGCCTCATTGCAATTGGACGGCACGACTTTTGGCGCACTGACGGTGGCTGGTGAAGCGCTCAGCTTGAATGGCACGGGCATCAGCGGAAACGGCTCACTGCGCAACCTCGGTGGGGCGAATAGTTGGTCGGGTGCGGTCACGCTGGCCAACGCAGCCACTATCCAGTCCGATGCAGGGTCTCTCACACTCACCGGCGGTGTGGTGACCGCAGGATACACGCTGACTGTTCAGGGCGTGGCTGATACGACGGTTTCCACCACGGCAATCTCCGGCACCGGCGGCCTCACCAAAAGCGGCACAGGCACACTTACCCTCTCCGGTAATAATACTCACAGCGGGGGCACCACCATCAACGACGGCACGATCCTCATGGACCACGCCAATGCGCTGGGCACGAGCGGGAACATCACATTCGGTGGCGGCGGGTTGAAATACGGCACCGGAATCACACAAGACCTCTCCTCCCGCATCAAAAACAGCGGCTCGGCCATGCTGGTTGATACCAATGGGGAATCGGTCACATGGGGCACCGCGGTGGACAGCACGAACTCCGGCGGCCTCACCAAGAACGGCACCGGCACACTCACCCTCTCTGCCACCAACACCTACAGCGGAGCGACCACGGTCAACGCCGGCACGCTCGCCGTGAGTGGCAACATCGCCAACAGCGGTCTGGTGATCAACTCCGGCGGCATCATCTCCCCCGGCTCCTCGGCAGCGGCGGATACATTCGGCACCTCCTCCATCACGATCAATGGCGGCGGCTACAACTGGACACTCTCCAGCGCGAACGGCTCCGCGGGCACGGGCTATGACCAGATCACAAGCACGGGAGCGCTCACTTCCTCCGGTTTGCTGACGGTCTACGCCTACGGCACGCCTGGGGACTGGGACAACGCCGCCAACTACTCCTGGGATATCTTCAGCGCCAGCAGCGTAAGCGGATTTTCGGCGGGGAATTTTGCGATCGATTTCACCAACTTCGGAATCGCGGTAGGCAATCGCACGGGCACCTGGGCCTTCACCAACCCCAGCAGCGGCGGGATCATCCAGCTCACTTACACGGCGGCAAGTGGTCCGGTGTGGGCGGGGGGAACAGGGAATTGGGACGCGGGATTCACGACAGCACCCACCGATGGCGCTAATATCGCCTTTACCGGTGTCGGCGGCACAGCGACCAATAATATCTCCAACGGCACCCTCACAACCGTGGGCGACATCGAATTCCGCAGTGGCGCAGGCGCCTACACGCTCGCTGCCGATGGTGGCTCGGCCGGAGCCAGCGGGGGCACGGCGCTCACTGTCACTGGCTCAATCACCAACAACTCGACAGCGACCCAAACGCTCAACACCGACTTGGATTTCGCGGCCACCCGCACAATCGCTGCGAATACGGGAAACATCACAATCGGCGGAGCGATCTCTGGATCAGGCGGCCTCACCAAAAATGGCAGCAGCACGCTGACCCTCAGTGGCAGCAACACCTACTCGGGAGCGACCACCATCAACGGCGGCGCCCTTCGAGCCGCGCATAGCAACGCGCTGGGTGCCACGGCGGCCGGCACCACTGTGGCCAGCGGAGCCGCTCTCGAACTCTCCGGCGGCATCAGTATTGGGGCCGAAGCCCTCAGCCTCTCTGGCACAGGCATCAGCTCCGGCGGCGCCCTGCGCAACATCTCCGACAACAACTCCTACGCCGGCGCCATCACCCTCGCCGCCGCCACACGCATCAACTCCGACTCCGGCTTGCTCACCCTCTCAGGTGCGATCGGCGGGACTTTTGACCTTACCGTCGGCGGCGCCGGCAACACCACGATCAGCAATGCCATTGGCACCTCTCCCGGCACGCTCACAAAAGATGGAGCAGGCACACTCACCCTCTCTGGC
>JBILZC010000020.1:0-30140 GCA_044377415.1 Terrimicrobiaceae bacterium
CGTCGCCTGATGCTGTTGACCTCTCTTCTTTTCCTGCCAAGGCCATCGATGATGTCGTTGTTCCCGTGCCCAGCGAGGTATTCCTCGTTCTCGACAAGCTCGGGAGTCCGAATTGGCGCGGGGAAATGCGCGAATCTTTAGGCCGCCAAACCGGCAATCGCGCTCAAGCCGCCTTGCTCTTGGGAACCGTCATTGCCGAGGGGTTCGTTGCCGTCGAGGCGGAAGATCCTGAAAAAGTCAAAGATATCGGCCGCCGTGTGCTCTCCCTTTCGAAAGCTATTAATGTCGAAAAAGCCGTCCTAGAGCGTAGTAAAAGCATCATAGACAAGGCTGATGTGAAGGATTGGAAGGCTGTACGCAAGGAGTTTGACGGAGCTCTTCAAGACGTGAAGGGGGCTATGATCGAGTTGGGCGATGGGGACTTGGCTCAACTCGTGAGCGTGGGTGGATGGATCCGCGGAACGGAGGTGCTCACCTCCATTGTGCGGAAAAGCTATACCACCGATGGTGCCGAATTACTGCACCAACCGGCTCTTGTGAACTTTTTTTCAAAAAAACTGGAATCTATGTCGAACAGGCGGCTTGCCGACAATGACCTCGTGATCCGAATTCGAAAAATGCTAACCAGCATCCGTCCGCTCATTGGCGATGAAGAGGGATCCCCGATCCCTGTTGAGAATGTGAAAAAAATCCACCAACTAACCCGCGATTTAGTAGTCAGCATCACTTCGCAGGAGGCTTGAATTTTTTTGTGAAGAAACTCCTTCCCGTTTTATTACTCGTTCTTGGTCTGAGCAGCGTTTTCGCCTACGTGGATGATGCTCTGTCCTTCGCCCAGGAGGCCGCGCTCCCCTATGTGAAAAAGGGATTCTCCGTTCGAGAGGATGCTTGGGGTGGCGATCTTGGAGTGAAGGAGCAGCAGGCCATGCAGGCACAGCTTTTCAAAGGCAACGAATATTGGTTTTGCCTCGGTACGGATGTCAAAGGAGCTGCCCTCACTGTTAATATCTACGACTCGAAGGGTAAGTTGGTGAATGTCGAGACCACTCGTAACGGACGGCTTTCCGCAGTGCGCGTGGTGCCGACAAAAACCGGATCGTATTTTGCGATCGTGACCGTGGTTAAATCTCCGCAGGAGCGTACGGGTTGGGCTTTGGTTTACGCCTACAAGTAGTTCGGCGATCATTGGAAATGGAATCAATAACCTTGGAATTCGAAAATGCCCGGACGGCCCAGGCTCTCCACGGCAACGATCCGCGTCTCCTTCATGAACTGGAAGCCCGTCTGCAGGTCCGGGTGACTTCGCGGGATGGTTGGATTCGCATTGAGGGAGAGGCCCCGTCCCTCGCGCGAGCGCGCACGGTTTTCAATCAACTCCACTCCGCCGTGAAGAGTGGGATTTCCATCCACCGGCATGAGTTTCATCACGCGCTGGAGTCCGCCGCCAGTGATGGGGGGGCGGAATCCCTACAAAGCCTCATCGACACGCGTATCTATTGCTCTCCGCGCAAGCCGCCGGTCGTTCCTCGCACGGCTGGACAGAAGTCCTACGTTCAGTCGATCCTAGGTCACGATATCACGTTTGGAATCGGACCTGCTGGCACCGGAAAAACCTATCTCGCCGTTGCCTCGGCCGTGGCCGCCCTCAAGCAGGAAAAAATCAACCGCATCATACTCACTCGCCCTGCTGTTGAGGCGGGCGAAGCACTCGGATTCCTTCCCGGTGATCTCGAGGAAAAAATCCTTCCGTATTTACGACCGCTCTATGATGCCCTCAACGACCTTCTAGATGCCGACGAGCTGCAAAAATTAATGGATCGCAACATTATCGAAATCGCTCCGCTCGCCTACATGCGCGGCCGCACGCTGAGCAATTCGTTTGTCATCCTCGATGAGGCTCAGAACACAACGGCCGAGCAGATGTTTATGTTTCTCACCCGTATCGGCATGGGATCGCGGTGCGTGGTGACAGGTGACGTAACCCAGATCGATCTTCCCCGCAACAAATTGAGCGGTTTGGTCGAGGCCGTCGGTGCCCTTCGGGATATTTCAGGTATCGGTATGCATTTCTTCACCGAGAAGGATGTTGTCCGCCACCCGCTCGTGCAGGCGATTATCCTCGCCTATAAGGATCATCGCGGATCTCGCGAAAGTAGAATTTGATATGTTTGGACTATTTCGACGTTGGCGACTTGTAGGAAAGGGATTGGATTGCGGAAAACGCCGCCGCACCATCGAGGAGAGTGATTTCCTTCAAGCTCTACAATCGGGGTGGATCGTTCGCGCCATTCTTTTGTTCGCGTTCGTGGTTGGTCTAGCTGGGTTGATTTTCTCGGGTCAGCAGGAAGAGCCTGCCAAAAAGTTCCTTCTCTGCGTCCTCATTTTCATTACGGCCATCGCTCAACTCTGGATCAACCATCCCCACACGATGCGAGCCAATTCCAAGTTGTGCATGCTTTTGGGGGTCCTTTTCGCGCAACTCGCCGTCATCAAGATCATCCTCACTCAAGCGGCCTCGGGAAATATCGACCTCCAGCTCGCTCCGTTGCTGGTTCCCTATGCCTTTGCGCCGCTGATTTTATCCGTTCTGCTCGGACGCAACCACGGGATCTATGCGGCCGTGTTTGCCAGTCTTTGGGGGTCTCTCCTCGCTGGGCGTATTGACCCGGTGTTTCTGGTTATTTCGCTAATCACCGGCTTTATCGCTGTTTTTGTGACCCATCAAGTTCGTCGTCGCAGTCGACTGGTCCGTGCCGGCATCTATGTCGGATTGGCCACTTGGGTCTTGGCAGCCACCTTCGGGCAGATCGGCCCGATTGTTTGGGAGATGCCTTCCCAAACCGACTGGCGGATGATTGCTTGGCAGAGTGTCTCTGCGATTTCCATGGGTATTGGAACCGCCATCGTTGTGAGCGGCATTCTTCCCATCCTTGAGCACCTCTTCAAAATCACAACAGAGATTTCCTGGCTGGAGATGAGTGACCTGAATCACCCGATTCTGAAGCGACTCAGTTTAGAAGCGCCCGGAACCTATCACCATAGTCTCGCTGTCGCGAATTTGGCCGAGGCCGCCGCAGAAGTCGTGGATGCCAATCCGACCATCTGCCGCGTCTCCTCGTATTTTCACGACATCGGCAAGCTCATCAAGCCGCAGTATTTCACGGAAAACACCCACCACGATCACAACCCCCACGATGATCTGACGCCGACCATGAGCGCACTGATCATCGTTGCGCACGTCAAGGAGGGGGTGGATCTGGCCCTTAAAAACCAGCTCAACAGTGAGATCGTGGACGTGATTCGCCAGCACCATGGCACTTCGACTGTTTCCTATTTCCATCAGCGCGCACTTCAACAACAACAGGACGCGCGACTCGGTGGGAAAATTATGAACATGCGCGAGGATGATATTCCCGACGTTTGTGAAGAGAGTTTCCGTTATCCCGGTCCGCGCCCGCAAACAAAGGAAGCCGCACTTGTCTCCCTCGCAGACTCCATCGAAAGCGCCTCACGCAGCTTAGATCGCCCCACGCCGCAGAGAATCGATGACCTTGTTCGGCAAATTATCAAAGAGCGTTTGGCCCAAGGTCAACTTGATGAGGCTCCGCTCACGATCGCCGAAATCTGGCGCGCGGCTGAAAGCTTCCGGTTCTCTCTCGTGAATATGCTCCACGCCCGTATCGCCTATCCCAAGCGACCAGAGGCTGGGACTGCTGGGAATCCGAAGCGCGAGGAAAAATCGGCAGCCTAGTACTTGGTGGCATGGAGAATTTGTCGTTACCCCACCTCTATTTTGCCCATCGTCAGCGTGCCGTCGACTACGACAAGGTCCTCGTGGAGCAGATTGCCAGGGCCGCATTGCCGTCCTGCATCGAGTTCGCAAAAAAATCCCAAGCCCCCCTCGCGGCTTTGAATTCCGTTGAGATCTCTGTTCTCGGGCCACGCGCTATGGCCCGAGTCCATCGCGATTTTTTGGGCATCCCAGGAGCGACCGATGTGATCACATTTCCCTACGGGGAGATTCTCGTCTGCGCATCTATCGCGGAGGCCCGCGCGCGCGAGTTCGGCAACACGCCGACCATTGAAATCGCCCTCTACGTCATTCACGGGCTTTTGCACCTTTCAGGTCTCGATGACATTGAGCCCGCTGATGCCCTTCAAATGGCCGAAACCCAGCAAAAAGTTCTCGAAAGAGCTCGGGAGCGAATGCTGGCGCACTGATCGCTGGGTTCATCCAACACGGACGACGAAAAGTTTTTTTTGGGGTGAAATTAAGCTCCAGCGCGAAGCCGATAAAACTCGTAGCTGTCCACAAGTGCCAGCCAACTAGCCTCAATAATGTTGTCCGAGACGCCCACTGTTCCCCAGCTGTTCTGTCCGTCGGTGGAGACGATTAAAACGCGGGTGCGGGCAGCAGTGCCTCGGGTGCCGTCGATGATTCGAACCTTGTAATCGGTAAGGCTGACAGTATCGATCCAAGCGTAGAAGGATCGCAGCGCCTTGCGCAGAGCCGCATCGAGCGCATTCACGGGGCCGTCACCTTCTTCGACCGTATATTCCGCAACCCCTGAAACCTGAAGTTTCACAGTAGCCTCGCAGGTTGTGAACTGGTGATCGACGGATTGACGGTAGGAGCAGTGGTATTCCTTCAGATCAAAGAGAGGTTGGTGATGCCCGATCGTGCGGCGGATGAGAAGACCGAATGAAGCATCGGCGGCTTCAAACTCGTAGCCGATGGATTCGGATTCTTTCACTTTTTTCAGAATTGCAGCGACCTCGGGCGCGCCTTTCTGAAGCTGGAAGCCCAACTCTGTCGCTTTTGAGAGAATATTACTCTGGCCCGACATGTCCGAGACAAGAATGGTCTGTGAATTGCCCACCAGGCCTGGACTCATGTGCTCGTAGCTGTGGGATATTTTTTGTACCGCGTGAACGTGCAGACCGCCTTTATGAGTGAAGGCAGCTTGGCCTACATAAGGAGCTCTTATATCCTGCGGAACGTTGGCAAGCTCATCAATGAATCGGGAGACCTCGCGAAGTTGGGTGAGATCAGGTACGCAAGGGAGTCCCATTTTCACTTGGAGTGTGGGGATGATCGTCGTGAGATTGCAGTTGCCTACGCGTTCCCCATATCCGTTCATCGTGCCTTGCACTTGGGAAGCGCCAGCTCGTATGGCGGCGAGTGCGTTGGCAACGCCAAGTCCGCAATCGTTGTGGGTGTGGATACCGACCGGGCACTTCAGATCCGCGATCACCTCGCCGGTGATGCGGCCGATTTCCTCAGGGAGAGAACCCCCATTCGTATCGCAAAGCACAAGGACATCTGCGCCCGCATCGCGAGCGGCGCGGAGAGTCTGTAGCGAGTATTCTGGATTGTCCTTGTAGCTGTCGAAAAAATGCTCGGCATCGTAGAACACCTCACGGTCGTTCTTTTTCAAAAACGCCACGGTATCCGCAATCATGCGAACATTTTCCTCCGCAGTGACATTCAGGACTTCAACGACATGGAGGAGCCAAGTCTTACCGACGATAGTGACTACGGGAGTCTGGGCCTCGAGGAGAAGCCTCACTTGAGCGTCGTTTTCGACTGCGACGCCGCCACGGCGAGTGCTGCCAAAGGCGGTGATGCGGGCATTCTTCCACTCGAGTTTCGCTGCTTCGGCAAAGAAAGCGGCATCCCTCGGATTCGATCCCGGCCAACCACCTTCAATGAAATCGACACCGAACCCATCTAGTTTTTGGGCTACACGGATCTTATCAAGAATCGAAAAAGATATTCCCGTTCCCTGCGTTCCATCCCTGAGTGTCGTGTCGTAAATCGTGACCGGTTTCATGTGCAGATTCGAGGTTAGCGGTCGGAAGTCTTTGGATCAAGCGACTTGGTGGCGGGGGGGCCCTTCGAACGCTTGAATAAGCGAAACATGTTTAGTGCTGATAACAAGCAGAAGGAAAGCAGAATTTGCTTTTCAACACTATGAGGAGAACTGAAAAGAACGCACAGTTATAACTAAGGAAAAGTTTAAAAAAATTGAGAGACAACTCTAAAAATCCAGTTAGCAAATTTTGTTTTTTCCTAAGCGTAAAATATAATCTTAGCCATATACCCACGCGGACAAATTAAGTTTTTTTAGGGTTCCAAGCGCAAAATGCGATATCGCGAACAAAATGACGGTATGAGAGACCTAGTTTTGGGTGCCGTGCTGCGGTGCCTCGTAAAGGAAGATAATCAACGTTATCAAAATATTTTTTTAAAAGAGCATCAAGTTCATCAAAGGAAAAATGATGGATGTGAGTAGGGTCGCCAGAAAGTCGCTTGCCTTGGAAAAGCTTAATTTTTCGATTAAAATGATAATCAAGTGGCACCGATCCGAGAAAAGCCCCCCCTTTTTTTGTAAGGCGAAAGACCTCTTTAACGCTTATGGAAGGAAAGGGGAGATGCTCAAGTACCTCAGTCATCATAATGCAATCAAAGCTGTCATCCTTGAAATCAATTGCTACAGATATATCAAGCTCTAGGCATGGGATGCCGTTTATGTGTGCAAGTTCAATGGCGTTACGATCGATATCGACGCCCGACCAAGCCATATGCTCTTTGAGATGCTTTGTCAGTGCGCCGCCTCTACAGCCAAGATCTAGTCCTTCAGGAATCTCATTCCATGGGTGCTTTTTCAAAAAAGCCGAGAAATAAGATATTTTCTTATGGTCGTCTTTAGCAGTTGAGATATCGCGATTTTGATTGTGATGAACTTCGTAGAACTCTTGAACGAGTTTTTGGCGTCTTTCTGGTTTGTTTAACAATTTGTGATGTTGCGTGAACATGCGTTTTTTTACAGGTGCCAACTTAGAGAGTCGACTTTATTAAGGATTTTTCTGAACTTGTTCTGCAAACAGTTTATTAAAAGTCACCAAAGTGCGCTGGGTTGATAGCTTAGGAGATTTTTTTAACCCTATGATGGCTTTTTTCTGCTTCTTGTTCGCTTGTCTCCGCCATACATCCGGATTGTTAAACAATTCCCACGGCGCGGAATTTTTCCTCCACGTGCCGGAAGTGGCGTTCGGGAGCGCAGGCGCTTTCGATGTCTGCTGCGGCGAGGTGGGACGCGACGGTCGGTTCCTCGGAGAGATTTTTGGCCAACCCGCCGCCTTCGCGCCAGGTTTTCATCGCGGCACGCTGGACGGCTTCATAGGCGTCTTTGCGCTCCATTCCTTTTTCCGTGAGCATAAGTAGGGCGGCTTGGCTCGCATAGAGGCCGCCAGTGAGTTCCATGTTCCGCTTCATGTTCTCAGGATAAACAATCAGTTGGGCTACGAGTTTTGTGAGAGTGACGATCATGTAGTCGAGCAACGTGCAGCTGTCTGGCAGGATGATGCGTTCGACCGAGCTGTGGCTGATGTCGCGCTCGTGCCAGAGGGCAACGTTTTCGAGTGCGGCCATGGCATTGCCACGAATCACGCGAGCAAGTCCGCTCAGGCGTTCGCCAGTGATCGGGTTGCGCTTGTGGGGCATGGCGCTGCTGCCTTTTTGCCCCTCGCTAAAATATTCTTCCACCTCGAGAACTTCGGTGCGTTGTAGGTGGCGGAACTCCGTCGCCCAACGATCAACGCTCGAGGCAATGAGGGCCAGCGTGGTCATGAATTCGGCGTGACGATCGCGCTGGATGATCTGAGTCGAAAGAGCGGCGGCCTTGAGGCCAAGACTTTCGCAGACGCTTTTTTCTACCTTGGGATCCAAGTGTGCATGGGTTCCCACGGCTCCACTGATTTTGCCAACACGGATGCGCTCGCGGGTTTCGCGCAGACGTTCCAAGGAACGGGTAAACTCATCATACATGAGAGCCATCTTGAGGCCGAAGCTGATCGGTTCTGCATGGATGCCATGGCTGCGGCCAATCATAGGCGTGAATTTGTGTTCCTTCGCACGAACGGCGATGGCCTCGCGGAGGGCGAGGAGATCCTTTTCCAGCAGGTTGAGCGACTCCAGCATTTGGACAGCCAGCGTGGTGTCGAGAAGATCGGAGGAGGTAAGGCCTTGGTGAATCCAACGAGCAGCTGGGCCGACGCGGGAGGCGACGTCCTCAATGAAAGCGATCACATCGTGATTCGTGCGTTTTTCGATTTCCCGAACATTGTCGATATCGAAGGCCCCCTTCGCGCGGATCTCGGCGGCATCCTCTTTCGGGATCGTTCCCAACTCCGCCATCGCTTCGCAGGCGAGGGTTTCGATCTCGAGCCAAATTTCCAATTTTCTCTTCTCGGTCCAAAGGGACCGCATTTCCGGCAGTGAGTAACGTTCAATCATCAGGCGGGCATTAAAACCACCTCAACGCGATTACGCCAACACCGGAATCAAAAAAATCCAACATGGCAGAAATCACTCTTTCCGGACGCTCCTCATTATTGTCTGCATTTTTTCTATTGCCGGATTGGGATGGTGCGCTAATCTTCCGCTCCTGCCAAATGCCCGTGAAGGTGATCGCAAGGTCACTTAGCGGATAAGAAAGCAGGAGATTTAAACAAACAAATTCATCCGCCAGGGTAGCTCAGCGGTAGAGCAGGGGACTCATAAGCCCTTGGTCGGGAGTTCGATTCTCCCCTCTGGCACCAAAATATTTTATGGCCAATACCAAATCAGCAGCAAAAAGCGCCCGCCAAAGCACGAAACGTCGTGAACGCAACGCCTCCGTCATCACCGGTGTAAAAACCCGTCAAAAGAAGCTACGTGCAGCCCTCGCAGGCGGCGACGCTGCCGTGTCGAAATCGGAATTCAGCGCATGCTCTTCCGCTCTCGATAAAGCTGTTAAAAGCGGCACGATCCACCGCAACGTGGCCAATCGCCGCAAGAGCCGCTTGAACAAGGCTCTCGTAAAAGCGACCGCAGCCAAGTAGTAACGAAGGGGCGAAATACTTCGCCCAGCCGCGTGCATGGAACTAGTGTTTCATGCACTTTATTGCGGCAATCCTGACATCAAGCGGAAAGTGTCGAGAAGCTTGTTTTCAGGCGGCGCATTAAGATTCGCTAGTAAAGAATCCAATCATGCCGATACCCGATTTCCAGTCTCTGATGCGGCCACTCTTAGAAGCTCACGCAGATGGGAAGGAGCATACCAATCGTGATTTGGTTGCGCGCCTCGGCGACCAGTTTGGCCTGACAGACGGAGAGCGCCGCGAGATGTTGCCGAGTGGTGGTGCACGTCGGTTTGAAAATCGGATTGGGTGGGCAAAGTCTCACATTACGCAAGCTGGCTTGCTGTCGGCACCTCGTAGAGCAATTTCGATGATTACGGATCGAGGACGCGAAGCTCTACGTGTTCACTCTGAGCGAATCGACCTGCGCGTTCTTAATGATTTTGAAGAATATCGCGAGTTTCGCAACCGTCGCAAGAACCCAAGCGATGAGGATGCCGAGACTATTGACGTAGAAATACAGAATACTCAGACGCCTGAAGAGTTGCTAGAGAACGCGTATCTGCAGGTTCGGAGGCAGATTGAGGGTGAGTTACTGGCACAGATCAAGAGTGCTCCACCTGAATTCCTTGAGCGTGTGGTCGTGGATCTTGTAGTCCGGATGGGCTATGGGGGCAGTCGCAAAGATGCAGGCGAGGCGCTTGGGCGATCCGGCGATGAGGGTATCGACGGGATAATCAAGGAGGATCCGCTTGGGCTGGATATCATTTATTTGCAAGCGAAGCGCTGGGAAGGGACTGTGGGACGTCCTGAGATTCAGAAGTTTGCTGGAGCGCTTCAAGGCCAGAGGGCAAAGAAGGGTATATTCATCACGACATCAATGTTCAGTGCCGACGCTCTCGAATACACTTCACGAATCGACACCAAGATCATTCTCATTGACGGTCCTCGCCTAGCAAAGTTGATGTTCGATCACGGCGTCGGAGTGGCGTTGGCATCGAGTTATGAGGTTAAAAGAATCGATTCAGACTACTTCACTGACTCGTAACGGAAGAGTTTAGCAAGACAGGCTGGCAACGGAGGGTAACATTTCTCGTTCGATGCGCCTTTTTACCGTCCAGTTTCGGTATAGCGCTAATTTTTTGGGCTAAATAACGTTAGGTGAAATTACCAGACAACTGCTAGTCAATCGTCTAGCCTAATCCCATGACGACAAAATTTACCTACTGGCAAGAGGACGATGGAATGTTCCTCGGTTATTTAAACGACTACCCTGATCACTGGACGCAGGGAGAGTCTCTACAAGATTTGAAGGATCACCTTCGAGACTTGCATGAAACATTCTCTTCGGGAGCGATTCCAGGAATCAAAAAAGTAGAAGAATTAGAGTTGGCGTGAAGAGGCGCGATTTGATTTCCAAGGTGGAATCAGCCGGCGCAGTCCTGATCTGACATGGAGCCAAGCATGACATATATCACAATCCGAAGACAGGAGCGACTCAACCGATTCCTCGCCACAAAGAAGTCAGTGAGCTTCTCGCCCGTAAAATCCTTCGAGACCTTACAAAAGAATAAATTTTGAGAAAGGCGACTTCTGTGAGGACACTCTGTTATCATTCGCTTCAGACTATGGAAGCCCACTCATAACGATCATACATGAGTTCCAAGCGATCGCGTTCTGCCAAGAAATCGTTGACCTCGATCTACGTCTCCTTCACTGGAGTCGAGCCGGGGTATGTTCCCAAGCGATGGGTGAAGTTTCCCGTTGCGCTTCTGCTCCTGCCCCCTTGCTGGGTTCTCTCGCTGACATTTTTTTCCGCGATGCTCAGCACGACCCTCAACGACTTTTTCTGTGCGAGTCCGGTGTTTTGGTTTTTTTCCGGTGGGTGTGCAATCGCGGCCATTCTCTGCGAGGGATTGCCCAAGCTCGTTATTGTTTATGTGCTGGGACACGAATTGACGCATGCGCTCTGGGTCTGGCTTCATGGTGGTCGCGTGCATGACTTCCGTGTCGGTTGGGAGGGGGGGCACATCATCACGGATAAAACAAATACGTGGGTTGTACTGGCGCCGTATTTTTTTCCATTTTATACGGCAGGCTGGATTATTGCTTATGGTCTGGCGCTGCTGATCCCAGGCGTCTCCGCGCAATCGGAGTCTTTGTTTTTCGGCATTGGACTCACGTGGACATTTCACATGATTTACACGGTGAGGATGATTAAAAAAGGTCAGCCGGATATTGAATACGGAGGCGTTTTTTTCTCCATTGTGGTGATTTATTTTTTAAATTTGGCTCTCATTTCAGCGCTTTTGATTGTGGCCTCCCCGAGCGTGACGTGGACAGGTTTTGCCCAGGATCTGCTGGAAAATGCGATGGATTTTTCTGCTGCAGTGGTGAAGGCGGTCTCTCGATTCCAATAAGATATCGCGCTCGGTATAGGGTTGGGATCCGGACTTTCCAATCGGGCATTCATGCCTATGCTATCAAGTATGCAACATGACATTGATGCTAGAGTTGAGAGCAAGGCACTTCGTATCAATGTGGAGAAGCGGTTCTACGGCACTTTTGCTGAAATCGGTGCGGGTCAAGAGGTGGCCAGACACTTTTTTTCCGTTGGTAGTGCAGCCGGAACGATTGCAAAAACGATTTCTGCGTATGACATGACTTTCAGCGATGCGATTTATGGGGCTGGAGATCGCTATGTGAGTCGCGCGAGGTTGGAAACCATGCTTTCGCACGAATTCGATCTCCTTCTGGAAAGGTTGGATCCGGTTCTGGGAGCCGACAGGCGCTTTTTCGCATTTGCGGATACCGTTGCGGCGCGCAGTTTCCGTCGTCATGATGAGTCCCATGGTTGGATGGGGCTTCGATTCCAGCATGAGCCACGCGCACCTTTCAGTGAAATCATCCTTCACGTACGCATGCTCGATGACGAGAATCTCGTGCAACAGGAGGCGCTGGGGATTTTTGGAGTCAATTTGGTTTACGGCGCGGCCTACCATTCCGGTGACGCCCGCGCCCTCATTAAGTCGCTCTCCGATGACTTGAGGCCCGGCCGTATTGAGGTCGATATGATTCGGTTTTCTGGTCCCGCCTTCGAGGGCATCGACAACAGGATCATGAATCTGGAGTTGATCGTTCAGGGGCTTACGCAATCTGCCCTTTTTCGGCCGGATGGCGAGGTTGTCCAGGCGGCGGATGCCTTCTACAAAAAGCCACTGCTAGTGGAGCGTGGGAGTTTTCGCCCCGTCACCCTCGTCACAAATGATATGCTCGATGGAGCGCTTCGCATGTTTGAACGTGAAGATGGAGTGCCGGAGGGGAAGCCCGAAATCCTTATGGAGATCACCATGCAGAACCTTCTTGCGGGTGGGCAGCTTGATCTGCGCGATTTCTTGGATCGCGTGGATATGCTGACTTCACTGGGTCGCACGGTTCTGATCTCCAATTATGGGGAGTTCTATCGCTTGGTGAATTTCCTGACCCGCTACACGGCGGGACCGATCGGCCTTCCGCTAGGAATCCCGAGCCTGAGCGAGATTTTCACCGAAAAATACTACAACAATCTCGAAGGCGGCATCCTGGAGGCGCTAGGTCGCCTTTTCAAAAAGAATGTCCGCCTTTACGTCTATCCTTACATTTCAGCAAGTGGCGAGTTGGTGGATTGCGCGAACTTCCGAGTGGCTCCCCATCTCAAGCATCTCTACGCGCACCTGCTGGAGAATGGATCGATATGCGGCATTGAGGATTACCATCCAGACTATCTCTACATTCGATCCCCGCATGTGCTGGAGTTGGTCCGAAAGGGCGATCCCGCATGGGAGAAAATGGTTCCTCCGCAAGTTGCAGCTATCATCAAAGAGCGTGGGCTATTTCACGCCGAGGAGGGGGAGGGCAAGATCACCCAAGTTGACTCCGAGCAGTAGAGCGGGGCGCGGTGGGGGCACGCGAGAGTTCCGGTTCGGTATTTCCGACTTGAGCATCAAAGCCCAAGTCGTGAATAAAGTACGTCGAGCGGAAGTTGGAGACCGATGAAAAATTCACCGAAATCGGCATATTGCGCACTCACCTCATCGAAGCGCATTTCGTAAACGATCGCTTTTATGTCGGAGGTGGTCTTCGAGAATAATGTGACGAACCACTCGTCATCGTCGAGTCCGGTGGAGCCGGTGATGAGTTGAAGAATGCGACCGGAGTAAGTGCGACCGACGCGAGCGTGACCAGCCATGAGTTTTTTGCGGGCTTCGAAATCGAGCGCATACCAGTTTTGTCCAGGGATGCGGCGTTTGGACATGGGATAAAGGCAGACGACCGGCCAATCAGGGAGGTTGGGTTCCAAGCGATCCTTGAGATACTTTGTTATGCGCTTGCGGAAGGCGTCCATTTTTTCTTCGAAGGCAGGCGTTCCGGCAGTGAGCTTTTCTTCTGTTTCGAGACTAAGGGCGTATTCCTCATCGCTTGTTGTGTATTCACTGCGTTCCGTCATCGAGAGCCAACTGAATGCGGCTGATAGAATATCCGGGCCGAGGGCCACGGCGAGTCGTTTAGAAAACGCATCCGCCAAATGGAGGTCGGGGGTGATCAGCATGAAACCCAGGTCGGCCTTCGGGGTCACCATGCTGAAGATGAGAAGCTGGGTATCCGGGGTGGATCGAATCTCGCGCACCAGCTCGGCAAGGGCCGTCTTAGCCGCGATGCGAGAGGATTTATCGAGGAGATCCCATTGGCCGTGTTCCACACGGAAGAGGAGGTGGATGACGTGACGGCCTTCGGTTGGTAGGATTGCGGGAAGTGGCTGCATAGTTTGTATTGTTGGAAAAATATTTCGGTCTTGAGGAAAAAACGATTGCAATCCGTGGAAAGCGCAACGATTTTCTTGCCCAGTTAACTAAAAAATATCATGGCAGACGCAGCAAACAAATACAGCGACAACGTGGGTGGAAAAATTTACGTGGATGATCAGTGCATCGATTGCGATCTCTGCAGGGAAACCGCTCCGGCAAACTTCAAGCGCAATGACGATGGTGGTCACAGCTACGTCTATAAACAACCCGAGACTCCCGAAGAGGAAGCCCTCTGCCAAGAAGCGATGGATGGTTGCCCGGTGGAAGCCATCGGCAATGACGGCTAATTTGACATCGTTTTAAAATAACCCGGCTCCCGGCATGGAATTGCTGGGGGCCTTTTTTATGTCTCCGGATTCTCTCAGAGCGCGTGTGATTGCCGAGTGGCGCGGGTTGCCCGAAACGGCGGAGCGCAAGGATCGTTGCAATCTTGTGGGTGACGTTCTCCAAAAGCTCCTTCCTCGGCTGGGTCTGAATGAGCGGTTGAGCGAACAGCAAGTCAAGGAGGCCTGGTTGGAGGTGGTAGGGGCATTTTTGGCCCAGCATTCCGTGCCGGCTGCCCTCAGCGGCGGGGTGCTCACGGTTCAAGTGTTGCAACCTAGCGTGCGATATGAATTGGAACGAAATTGGAAGTCGGAAATCCTTCAGAAACTCCAAGCTCGATTCGGTAAAAAAGTCATCCGTGATGTGAAATTTCGGATTTCCTAGTTAGAAAGGAGAGGGTTTTTTCGGCATGGCCGGTCGGTCGGTCGCAAAATAAAAGCGGCCCTAACCCTTATTGGAGAAAATTATCATTGCCAATCTGGCGTGCATCCGAAGAAATTGACTGCTGCGGACAAGGTGTCCGCTTAATATTTTTTCTCATGAGCGAACGAAGAGTTGTGGTTACTGGCATGGGCGTAGTGAGCCCTGTTGGCAATGATATCGAAACATTTTGGAAATCCCTTATTGAGGGACGGAGTGGCATTCGCCGTTTCCAAGCTTTTGACTCGGCGGACTACGACTGCAAGATCGCAGGTGAGGTTCCTGATTTTGAGCCCGTTCGTTATTTTAAAAATCCCAAGACAGTGAAGCGCACCGACCGCTTCACCCAGTTTGCGATGGCTGGAGCCAAGATGGCGATTGAGGATTCGGCGATTGATTTGGATCAAGTCGATCGAAACCGCTTCGGCGTCATGATCGGTAGCGGTATTGGTGGACTTTACAGCATGGAACAAGAGTCGCAGCGGTTGATGACGCGAGGGCCTTCGCGGGTTTCGCCATTCACGATCGCCATGATGATTTCCAATATGGCCAGCGGCATTGTTTCCATGGAATACGATTTGCGCGGGCCGAATATGTGCATTGTTACCGCGTGCGCGACGGCGAACAATTCGATCGGTGAGGCCTGGCGAATCATCAAGTTCGGCGATGCGGATGGCTTTATTGCGGGTGGATGCGAGGCTACGATTACGCCGCTCGGTATCGGGGGGTTCGGTTCGATGAAGGCTCTGAGCCTTCGCAATGACGACCCAACGAAAGCCTGCCGTCCGTTTGATCGCGATCGGGATGGATTTGTCATGAGCGAGGGGGCCGGTATCGTCGTGCTGGAGGAATACGAACACGCGAAGAAGCGTGGGGCAAAAATCTATTGTGAGCTTGCCGGCTATGGTTGCACGGCTGATGCCTACCACATGACGGCTCCGATGCCGGAGGGCGAGGGGGCTGCGCGTGCGATTCAGATCGCGCTTCGCCACGGCAAGGTCAATCCTGAGGAGGTCGATTACATCAACGCTCACGCCACATCCACGGGCTTGGGGGACATTTGCGAAACCAAGGCCATCAAACTCGCTCTCGGTGACCACGCCAAAAAAGTGCCCATTAGTTCAACGAAGTCGGTGACGGGCCATTTGCTCGGGGCCGCTGGCGGCGTCGAACTCGCAGCGTGCGCCATGGCGATCGGCAAGGGGATCATCCCTCCGACGATCAATCTGGAAAATCAAGATCCCGAGTGCGATCTCGATTGCGTTCCGAACACGGCTCGCGAAGCGAAACTCCGCTGTGTGCTGAGCAACTCCTTCGGCTTCGGTGGACACAATGCCACCCTGCTTTTGAAAGCCGTAGATTAAGTTTCAAGATTTGAGTTCCGAAAATACCAATCCCGCACCGCCTTCGATGCTGGATCCGGACATCGAGGTTCGCACCTACTTTGCCAGACACAAGAATGCTCTCGTAGCGAGGGGGGATTTCTCCGAGGTGTTTGCTGCCTGGTACCTGCATCGAATGGATCACCATTTGTCCTTTGCTTCGGAATTGGAGGATATCGGGCGGGCCGCGCTAGCCTCGATCACGCTCCATTGCGCGAGTCGTCCGTGGAAGGAAACTTCTGCTTGGACAGTTCAATTTGCGCATCCGAGGGTCAATGTTTTCGCCTCTGGCGATAATAATACCGGCACCATAGTGGCAAATCTGCTCACGGAAAACCTCAAGCCGATCGAGAAGGGAATTTTTTATTCTGATGTCGTTGAGAATTTGAAGTCGCCCCGCCGCAGCGTGGTCGATTTCAAGACAGATTCCTTCCTGAAGGCGGTCGAAATATTTTACGCGAATAGCGAGCAACGGCCGGTGAGGTTTTTTTGGCATGGCGAAGAAGATCTCGTCATGATCTCCGCGCAACCGGACTGCGATTTGGAATGGCTGCATTCTTTGGATTCGGCGGCGATACAAAGATTGGATCAGGATGTGGAGCTTTCTTTGCTCGAGAGGCGACAGTTCCGCTTCGAGTGCGGATGCAATCACGACCGCATTTCTAACTTTATACTGCCTATTTTCAAGAGCCAGGCGGACGAGCTTTTTTGTGGAGATCAAACCATCAGCGTGGCCTGTCCGCGCTGCGGCGCGAAGCATATCCTGAGCAGGGAATCGCTCGAGGCCAAAACCGAAAACAGCGATCAGTCCCGCTAATATCTCTCTTTATCCATCTCCGTCCGTTGAATCTCAAAATCTCGATATTTTTATGAGCCATCCAAGGAATAAACTCTCTCCCGATAATAGAATCGCAGGCATTCTGACCCCCTTAAGCGCCGTGCGCGGTCGCAATGATATCGGCATCGGTGATACCGAGTCGCTGGTGGAGTTGGCCGAGTGGGCAGCAAAAAAAGGTTTCAGGGTCATTCAGATCCTGCCAGTGAACGAAACTGGTTCGGACCATAGTCCATACAATATCATTAGTTCGATCGCCTATGAGCCGATCACACTCGCGACGAATCCCGAATGGCTCCCGGATATCACGGCCAAAGAGTATGAGCAAATGACCCGTGCTCACAATGTGGAGGGGTTGCGCGAAGGTCCGGTGAGCTATGTTGCTGTGGCTGCCCTAAAGCGAGAGCTCCTCGAGACCGGATACAAGAACTTGAATCGCCCAAAGGGGGATAAAGCGCGCCGGAGGGAATTCGGAGATTTTCAGACACAGGAAAGCGAGTGGTTGCATGACTACGCCATTTTCCGCGCTCTGATGTCTTGGAACGGGGATGACGAGGTTGTAACGAACTGGCCGCTTGAGCATCGCTCCCCCGAGGCTGCGAAGGAGTGGATGGGTCAGCTCTCTGCGCAAGACTTGGCCGCCTTGGAAAATCGGATTGGTTTTTTCAGCTATGTGCAGTGGATCGCCATGTCGCAATGGAAGGCCGTTCGGGCCCGCTTTGATGAGCTGGGCATGGCTCTCATGGGCGATATTCCAGTCGGAGTGAGTATCTATAGTGCCGACGTATGGGCTGAGCCGGGTATTTTTGATCTGGCTCGATCCAGTGGTGCTCCGCCGGAAAAGGTTTTCAAAAGCGATCCTTTTACCGAAAAATGGGGGCAGAACTGGGGGTTCCCCCTTTACAATTGGCAGGCCATGGCGCGGGATAATTTTGCATGGTGGCGCCGTCGTTTGTCGGCATCCAGAGAGGTTTTTCACCTTTTGCGTGTCGATCACGCGCTGGGCTTTTTTCGCATTTATAGCTTTCCTTGGAGACCGCAGGAAAATGCCCGTTTCTTGGATCTTAGTCAGGATCAGGCCGCGGAGCTTACTGGGGGGTGTCTGCCCGGCTTCGTTCCCCGCGATGATAGCACGCCGGAAAATCAGGAATACAATCGTCGCCAAGGTGAAATGCTGTTCCGCGTCTTCCTTGAGGAAACAGGCCATCATCGTCTCATTGCCGAGGATCTGGGTGAACTGTCTCCTTACGTTCGTCCGACTCTGGAGGCCTTGGAAATACCTGGCTTTAAAATTCCTCAATGGGAACGCAACGGAAACCACGCGATTATTTCCGGTGCTGATTACGCCCGCCTAAGCTTAGCCACATTTGCGACGCACGACCATCCCCCCATCCGTCAATTCTGGGAGGACTGGAACGCTTCGGCTCAAGATCCGGCGAGGCGCGATCACGCGATCCATGAAATGCGGGAGATACTCGAATTCTGCGGGGTTTCCGAAATCCAGCTTCCGCAACCATTCTCCGCAGAGATCCACACCGCTTTCATGCGCGGACTTTTTGCCTGCAACTCGTGGCTCGCTGTCCATCAGATCACTGACATCTTTGGCCTGAGCGATCGCTTCAATGTTCCCGGAGCCGTCGGTGATCAAAACTGGACTGCTCGTATCAGCGGGGAGATCGCTACCTGGGATAAACTTTACAAACGCGAGATCATGTCGACCGTTGAGGCACTTTGTGAAACCGGACGTTCCTAACACCGAAACGAGATTCGATCGGTCGGGTTGCACATCACCAAGAAAACAGACACACTTCGTCTATGAGCTCGACTACTGAAAAGGTATTGCCGGATTCCAGTGGGCACTATGGCGCCTACGGAGGGATGTTTGTCCCTGAGACGCTGATGACTGCATTGCAGGACCTCGATCAAGAATACCAATCAGCCAGAAAGGATCCCGCCTTCCGCAAGGAGTTGGCCGATTTGCTCGGAGATTTCTGTGGGCGTCCAACTCCGCTCTACTTGGCTGAGCGCCTGACAGCAAAACTCGGTGGGGCTAAAATCTATCTCAAGCGCGAAGACCTTCTGCACACCGGAGCGCATAAAATCAACAACGCCATCGGCCAGATCCTCCTCGCCCGCCGAATGGGGAAAACCCGTATCATTGCGGAAACCGGAGCAGGCCAACATGGTGTCGCCACGGCAACCGCCGCTGCACGGTTCGGGATGGAGTGTGTGATTTACATGGGCGCCGTGGACATGGAGCGCCAAGCCCTCAATGTCGCCCGCATGAGGTTCCTCGGAGCGAAGGTGGTCGGGGTGACGGCAGGGCAGGCTACACTCAAAGAGGCGATCAATGAAGCCATGCGCGATTGGGTAACAAATGTGCGTTCGACCTACTACATTCTCGGCAGCGCCCTCGGTTCGCATCCCTATCCGATGATTGTTCGTGATTTTCACAGGGTGATTGGAGATGAAACCCGCCGTCAGATTCTTCAACGCGAGGAGCGCCTTCCTGATCATCTTGTCGCTTGCGTGGGGGGAGGCAGCAATGCCATTGGATTTTTCTACGCTTTCTTGAACGACGAGGGGGTTAAGTTGACTGGGGTCGAGGCTGGGGGTGATGGCATCGTGCGCGGTCGCCATGCCGCTCGATTCCAAGGCGGCAAACTCGGTGTCCTCCAAGGCACGAAAACATGGCTCCTAGCGGATGCGGATGGGCAGATCGAGCTCACCCATTCGGTGTCCGCCGGCTTGGACTACGCTGCCATTGGGCCTGAGCATAGCTACTACCGCGATTCGGGCCGTATCGACTACGACTACGCAACAGACAAGGAAGCCCTATCCGCTTTTCGTGAACTCTCGGAAGTGGAAGGCATCATTCCCGCGCTGGAGACCGCCCACGCCATAGCCCATGTCATCAAAGTCGCTCCGACAATGCCTCGCGATGCCATCCTCATTGCCAACCTCAGTGGTCGTGGTGACAAGGATGTGCAGCAGGCGGCAGAGATTTTATTGAAGGACTAGATCGCCAACTTCAAGGCAATGGCGAAGAGCCGAAAAAGGATGAGGCGGAAGGGGGAATGGCGGTGAGGGAGGGATTCGAACCCTCGGTAGCCTTTTGGACTACGGCGCTTTAGCAAAGCGCTGCTTTCGACCACTCAGCCACCTCACCTTGGTCTGTTTTTATTAATACGCTAGATCTGGTGCTGAGGTCAAATCCCATCATGGATTCGATGTGAGATTTTCGGAGAGGTTCCACCCGCCTAGGCTTGCTTGCGGTGGGCGGGGCCATAACATTTCAGCATGATTTCGATCCGAGAGGATTTTGGTGCCGGCGGCCCATCCATTTTTCAGCAGGAAATAGAGGAGATGTTTTCCGAGACCGGGAAGCTTTCCGGGGCTGCTAGTTTTGAGTATCGTCCGGAGCAACAGCAAATGGCGGGAGCGGTGGCTGCGACTTTGGAGCAATGCGGTCATTTGGTGGTGGAGGCGGGAACAGGTGTCGGAAAATCCTTGGCCTATTTGGTGCCCGCTGCACTCCATGCAATTCGCACGAAGCGCAAGGCGGTGATCTGCACCCACACGATCGCTCTCCAGGAGCAGTTGATGTATAAAGATATTCCACTCGTGCAAAAACTCATTCCCGATGAGTTCGAGGCGGTATTGCTGAAGGGGAGGCAAAATTACCTTTGCACCACGCGATTGGCGCGTGCGCTGGGGCAGGCGAAGGAGCTTTTTACACCGACCCAACATCCCGAGTTGGAGCGCATCCGGGAGTGGAGTTTAAAAACAAAAGACGGTTCGCTGAGTGATTTTCTGGAGCAACCCGATCCTGCCGTTTGGGAAGAGGTCCGCAGTGAGCAGCACCTTTGCACGCCCAAGTCGTGTGGGCCTGCTTCGGGATGTTTCTATCAGTCGCTTCGCCGTCGAGTGGCCAATGCGAAGATGGTTGTCTTGAACCATGCGCTTTTTTTCACCTTGCTCAATGCGGTGGACGATGCAGAGAACCGCACTGGAGGGCTTCTTTTTGCCAACGACTTCGTTGTTTTCGATGAAGCGCACACGCTCGAGGAAGTCGCCGCCCGCCACATCGGGATGGAGCTTTCGCAATTGGGCTTACGCCGCATCATTCAACGTCTATACAATCCGCGCACCAAAAAAGGGCTTTTTCAAATGCTGAAAAACGGAGCGGCTTGCGGAGTGGTGAGCGAGGTGTTGCCGGTCGCAGACGGCTTTTTCAACCAAGTTGCGAATGGGTGCACATTCAAGCGGGGACGTGAGTTTCGAGTCCGGGAGCCGGGTCTCGCGGAAGGTGGCGAAATCTGCAGCTCCCTTGCCCGGTTGGGCGAGTTGATTTCGCTGGAAGCTGGTAAGTGTAAGGACGAGCAGCATACATCGGAGCTTCAAGAGGCCGCGCGGAAGATTCGCACAGCCCGCGCAGGGATAACGGACTTCCTCTCGCTCGAGGAACCCGATCATGTTTATTGGGTCGAGCAATACGGACGCACAGAGCAATTTTGCACCCTCCGAACGGCGCCGGTGAATTTGGCAGAGGCCTTGCGGCGGCTTCTTTTTCGTGAAGGGGCTTGCACGGTGCTGACGAGCGCGACGCTCTCTACCGGATCGCCAGATCTCTCCTACTTCCGCAATCGCGTCGGGGCGGAGGAGATTCCCGCTCTGCAAATCGGCAGTCCATTTGATTACGAAAAGCAAATGCAGTTGCACCTTGTGCAAAAAATGCCGGAGCCGAAGGATCCGGCCTATGAAAGCTCACTGGCCAAGTGGATCGGGCATTTTACCGAAAAAAGTGAAGCCCGTGCGTTTGTTCTTTTCACGAGTTACCAGACGATGCGCGCGGTTGCGGAGGCATTGGAGGATCACTTTGAGAAAAAGGGTTGGCAGTTGCTTGTTCAAGGCGGAGGAATGCCGACCCAGCGAATGGTGCAGGAGTTCAAAGATAATTCGCATAGCATTCTCTTTGGGGTTTCCAGTTTTTGGACCGGCGTGGACGTGCCAGGCGAGGCGCTCTCGAATGTGATCATCACTCGCCTGCCGTTTGCTACTCCGGACCATCCTCTCACAGAAGCTAGGCTGGAAGCCATTGAGGCGGAGGGGGGGCGCGCCTTTGAAAGCTACTCGTTGCCCGAGGCGATTCTGAAACTGCGTCAGGGCGTAGGGCGCCTCATTCGAAGCAAATCCGACACCGGCACCATCGTCATTCTAGATAGCCGCATCGTATCCAAGCCATACGGTCGGGCATTCCTTCGCGCGATGCCAAAGTGCCCCGTGGAAATCCACTGAGCCTTTCGGGATGTTAGCGACTACCCGATGGGTGGACGCGCGATTACTTGACTGCTCTCGAAGGCGTCGGCGATGCCCAGTAGTCGGGATTCATCCATCGCTTTTCCTAGGAACTGGAGACCGACAGGAAGGGGCTTTCCATCCTCTTCAACGAGACCGCACGGCACACTGATTCCGCAAATTCCGGCCAAGTTTGTTGCAATGGTGAAAATATCGGCCAGATACATGCGGAGCGGATCGTCTGTTCGCTCG
Organism: Terrimicrobiaceae bacterium; assembly: GCA_044377415.1. Lineage (GTDB taxonomy): Bacteria > Verrucomicrobiota > Verrucomicrobiia > Chthoniobacterales > Terrimicrobiaceae > UBA967. The sequence goes on from JBILZC010000020.1 coordinate 22,260, forward strand.
CCGATTTTGAATGCCAAATCCGGCGAGGTGGGACAGATAAGGGCGTCCACTTTCTCGAATGCGTTTGCGAAATCCTGACGAATCAGAGTTCGGACTTTTTGAGCGCGGAGGTAGTAGGCATCGTAGTAACCGCTCGAGAGGACGTAAGTGCCGAGGATGATGCGGCGTTTGACTTCACTGCCAAATCCCTCCTCGCGGCTTCGCATATAATGATCCAAGAGATCTCGTGGGTTTTGTGCGCGATGACCGTAGCGGACACCATCAAAGCGGGCGAGATTGGCCGAGGCCTCGGCTGTGGCGATGATGTAATAGACGCCGACGGCATAGGATGTGTGGGGAAGGGAAACTTCAACCAACTCCGCACCGAGATGTTCACATTGGCGGATGGCGGCTTCGACTTTTGCACGGACCCGCTTATCCATTCCATCGACAAAATATTCGCGAGGGATTCCGATTTTGACCCCCTTGAGGTCGCGGCCGAGTTGGGAGGTGAAATCCTCTGCGGGCAAGTCGAGTGAGGTGGAGTCATGTGGATCCTTGCCAGAGATGGCATTCAGAATCCCGGCGCAATCGCGAGTCGTGCGGGCGATCGGGCCGATCTGGTCGAGCGAAGAGGCAAAAGCAACGAGACCGTAGCGGGAAACTCGGCCATAGCTTGGCTTGAGGCCGACCACGCCACAGAGCGCGGCGGGTTGGCGGATCGACCCGCCGGTATCGCTGCCGAGAGTCGCGAACGCCTCGCGAGCGGCAACGGAGGCCGCCGAGCCACCGCTCGAGCCGCCCGGAATGCGTGACGTATCCCAAGGGTTGCGGGTGATTTGATAGGCGGAATTCTCGGTCGAGGAACCCATCGCAAACTCATCCATATTCAATCGACCGAACGGAATCGCTCCCGCCGCACGCAGTTTGCTGATCACGGTGGAATCGTAGGGAGACTTGTAACCGGCGAGCATCTTCGAGGAACACGTGCAGCTTTCGCCAAGTACGTTGATGGCATCCTTGATGCCGATCGGAACGCCACCCAGCGGCAGGCTGATATCGGCCTTCTCCGCGGCGGCCAAGGCGGTATCGAAGTCGCGGGACAGGTAGGCTCCGACGGAAGGATCCACGGTGGCAATGCGATCCTCGAGGGCGCGGACGGCGTCTGCGGGCGTGAAGTCGCCGCGGCGGAAGCCCGCCTGAAGTTCAGAAATGGTAAGATCGGTGATGGCGCTCATTTTTTATTCAATCACTTTAGTCACGACGACGAGGTTGTTTGCGCTGTGCGGGGCATTGGCGAGAACGACTTTTCGATCCAAACCGGGATGAGGTACGTCTTCGCGGAATACATTAAATACAGGGTTCGCGTGAGCTGTGGGTTCGACTTGGGAGACATCCAATGTCCCCAGTTGCTCCACGTATTCCAGCACCCGGCTGAGTTGGGCTTGGAATGTGGTGGCTTCTTCGTCGGTGAGTTCGATGCGGGCCAGTCTGGCCACATCGCGGACATCAAGATTGGGACTGCTCATGCGGGAGATATTGGTAGGAGTTTGCGGCGGTTTTGTCCAAAAGTTTGATGGATCACTTTGGCAACTCGCGAAGCCGCTGGACAAAGTGATGCTCGATTACGATCTCCTGCCCGGAATCGTCTTGAATGCGGAGATGCCCCATCGGATCAAGGCCCATGAACGATCCCGAGAGGATTCGACCATCGGAAAGGGTCAGTTCCACTGGGCGGAATTCCGTCCAACTTTCGTTCAGTTCGTCGATCGCGGTCTCCATGCCTCCATCGATCATTTTTTGGTGACCTCTCGTGAGAGCCTCCAAAATGCCCTGCATCACCTGCTGGATTGATGGAGGGGAAGCCATCTGGGCGGCGAGGGATGTTGTTGAAGATAGAAGCTCGGGAGCTTCGAGCCAGGGCTGGTTGGTGATATTCAGTCCGATGCCGACCACGATGATGCCGGTGGCGGGTTGTTCTATGAGAAGGCCGGCAAGCTTGCGGTCGGCGCAAAGGAGATCATTCGGCCACCTCAAGCGAACGTCAGTCAGGCCGAGGGTGCGTGCATATTCCAATAGCGAAGCTCCCACGCGTAGCGAAAAGCCGTTCCAGAGCGAAAGGGGAGGCGAAGGCGGAAGTGAGGCGGAAAGCCAAAGCCCCCCTTGGTCCGAAACAAAGTTCCTGCCGAAGCGTCCGCGCCCCCGCGATTGGGTGTCAGCACACACGGCATGCCACGGCGGTAATGAGCGGCAGATATCATTCGTTGAGCCTGCCATGGCGTAGTGCTGGATACTCCAGGATCTGCCGCTCGGCGTCGTCCATGCTTCCTTTCCGCTGAAAATCTCAGGCGAAAGGCTTTCTAGATCTTCGTTGACAGGCATTGGCTAATTAAGGCAGATGAATTCTCCCAATCCAAATTCAATACATGAAAAAAATCCTAACTTCTGCGTTTTTAGCTGCCTTCGTTCTATCTTTGTCTGCTTGTGCTTGTGCTCAAAAATCCGATTGCGCAAAAAAAACGGATTGCACGAAAAGCGCCTGCTCCAAGCCCTGTTCTTCACCGAGCGCAACTTCAGCAAAATGCGAGAAACCCGCATCCTCAGTCGCTCAGTAAAACTCTAAAAACATTTCAGATAACCCTAGGATAACGCCTTGTGTTATTTTGTTTCCGTTTTGAACCGCCGCAGGGTCTACCCAGCGGCGGTTTTTGCTTTTGATGACACACGAAAACAAGGCTGACCGACTTCGAATTTGAGAAAGGGATTGCCTGTCGGGGCAACTTCCCCAAGATTATGATCCGTTAATTCATGAGCTCAGAAACATCCGAAGCAAAGCCACTCGCCGCAAACGAAATTCTCAAAGCGGCCTCACATCACTTGCGAGGCACGATAGCCGATGAACTCGCTGATTCCTCCACTGGAGCGATCACCGAGGATGCCGGTCAGCTTACCAAATTTCACGGCCTTTATCTCCAAGACGACCGCGACCTGCGCATCGCGCTCAAAAAAGCGGGCCAAGAGAAGGCATTTTCCTTCATGTTGCGTGTTCGCCTACCCGGCGGGAAGGCGACTCCGGCACAATGGCTTGTTCTTGATAAACTCGCTGCCGATGTCGCGTCGCCATCCCTGCGTTTGACCACTCGCCAAACATTTCAATTTCACGGAGTGCTTAAGGGCAACGTAAAAAAACTCATTAAAGGGATGCACAAAGCCCTTCTCGACTCCATCGCCGCCTGTGGCGATGTGAATCGCAACGTGATGGCTACTCCGAACCATGAGCGCAGTACAGCTGCCCAAGAGGTTTACGAGCATGCAAAAGCCTGGAGCGAGTACGCTCTTCCCAAAACTCGCGCCTACCACGAGATCTACCTCGATGAGGAGTTGGTCGCTGGCGGAGAACCCGAGCAGGAGCCGATGTATGGCGATACCTACTTGCCACGTAAATTCAAAACAGGCTTCGTTCTTCCGCCCTCTAACGACGTGGATATTTTTTCCCAAGACCTTGGGTTCATCGCGATCATCGAGAACGATAAACTCGTTGGCTACAATGTCACCGCCGGTGGTGGACTGGGAATGAGCCATGGAAACAGTGAGACCTTCCCGCGCCTGGCGGATGTTCTGGGTTTCATTGCTCCCGACCAAGTTAATAAAATCGGCGATGCGATCCTGACTACGCAGCGGGACTTCGGAGACCGCACCAACCGCAAGCACGCCCGATTGAAGTACACTATCGAGGATCGCGGAGTCGAATGGTTCAAATCCGAAGTGGAAAAACGCTCCGGAATCCCATTTCAAGCTCCCCGCACGTACCTTTTTACGACGATTCAGGATCCAGTTGGATGGCGCGAGTGCGCTGATGGCAACTGGTTCTATGGGCTCCATATTCTGAGCGGCCGCATTGTCGATAAGGTTGGTTGGATGATGAAGACGGCTCTTCGTGAAATTGCTGCCATTCACACGGGCGACTTCCGTCTCACCCCTTCCCAAAATCTCAGCATCGCGGGAGTCACGCCTGCGATGAAGCCTCAGATCGAGTCGATTCTTGCCAAGCACGGACTCGATAAGGAAAACGACCGCTCCGGTCTCCGCCTCAACGCTCTTTCGTGCGTAGCCCTTCCGACTTGCGGTCTGGCCCTCGCGGAGAGTGAACGTTCACTCCCGGACATCCTTGAAAAGTTCGAAGTGGTGTTTGATGAATGCGGACTCCATCACGACGCCATCAGCCTCCGTATTACGGGATGCCCGAACGGTTGCGCTCGCCCTTACTTGGGTGAAATTGGTTTCGTCGGAAAAGCTCCCAACAAATACGCTCTCTACCTCGGAGCTAGTTATAATGGCACTCGACTGAACCGCCTTTTCTCGCCGAGCACGACGATTGAAAATGCGATTGTGATGCTTCGGCCCATTATCAAGAGCTACTCGCTCGAGCGTCAGGTAGGAGAAGGTTTCGGCGACTACTGTAATCGGGTCGTGCTACCTGCCGACGCCACTTTTCATAGTGTCGGAACGCCAGTTGCGGCTTAATCTTTGGGATGAATTTTGGCAGATGCCAAACAAATCGAAAACTTGGGCAGTGTAAGATCGATGCAAATCAACCGAGGGACTCGAATGCGGTTTATTTCTGCTAAATTCGCATCGGTTTTTTTCATTCTCTTTACATGGGGGGTAAGCGTTTTGAGTGCCCAGACGAAGGAGCCAGTCCCCCATCCCAAAGATCAGATCGCCTTGCAACTCGGTGCGATCCAAATGGGGTATGAAACTCCATTTGTGATTTCAGATAAAATAGCACCCGAGAAAATGCAGAAAGCCATCAATGCGCTTGTAATGGGCCGTAATGCATTAAATGCCACAGTCACAAACCCCGCAGAGAAAGTCCAAGGAACTGTAGACTGTCCGCGTGTCGATTCTATTGAGTATCGAGACCAACTTTATTCTGCCGTTTGCGCGGTGGTGGACTTTCCTGTCGTCGCAACGCTCAAGGGAAATGTGGTTCTTGCGAATCAGGTCCATGTGCCTGTTCCTGAAACCAAGTTGACTAGGCCCTCAATCGAGTGGACGAGCCCCATGCGCTATACTCTGGGGCCCAGTTTAAGTGAGGCCACAAGTCGAGTGGTGGATGGTCTCGTGGCAACGAATTTGATGCCATTAGAGCCCAGCCCGACACCGGTAGCGAGCCCACCATCGGGGGCCAATCTTGCGATGATTTCCGTGGGAGGAGGAACTTGGCCGGAAGATTCCGGGATTTCTCCGCAGAGTGTTGTTGCGTTTCAATTGGGTAAGTATGAGGTCACCTGCAGCGAGTGGCGGGAGGTGCAGGCCTGGGCTGTCTTGAATGGCTATATCGACTTGGATGGAATCGGAGACGGGGCCGGCGAGAATGACCCCGTTGTGAATGTGAGTTGGTATGATGTGGCGAAGTGGTGCAACGCCAGAAGCGAGAAGGAGGGATTGACCCCTGTTTACCAGCTGGCCGGAGAGGCAACGTATAAGACTGGCGAGAGTGTGCCGACATTGAATGCCCGTGCGAACGGTTATCGCCTCCCGACGGAGGCGGAATGGGAGTGGGCAGCCTCTGGCGGCGCGCAAACCCAAGGTTTCGTCTACAGTGGGAGTGATGATGTCGGCGCAGTCGCTTGGCATTCCCATAATTCTCCTAAAGGACTTCAAGCTGTGGGGTTGAAATCCGCGAATGAACTTGGAATCCACGACATGAGTGGAAATGTATACGAGTGGTGCTGGGATTTGTGCGACGAGGAAAATCCGCACCGCCGTTTTCGTGGCGGAAGCTTTGTCAATATTCCGGATTATTGCACAGTTACCTTCCGAGATAATCTGGGCTACCCGAGCAACCGACTCAACTGCATCGGTTTTCGTCTTGCGCGTGGCGCGTGGAACTAGGTTTTATTGGGTGGATATGACCGCCGAGTGGCGAAAAGGCCCGCATTTGCAGACGGAACTTTGCCTAGGTCAGACTGGGTTTTTCTATCTGCCTTGTCGGAGTCCGGCGGCGTAGGCGTTGAAGACGAGCTGGATTTGATCTCTCACGCGGCGGAATGCATTTCGGATTTCTTTTTCCGTTCCCGTGGTGTGGGCGGGGTCGTCGAAGCCCCAGTGGTAGCGGTGCACTTGCCCAGGAAATAGCGGGCAGGCTTGATCGGCTTTGCCACAGACGGTGATGACGGTGTCGATGTTCCTTTTCAGAAAATCGTTCATGTGTTTCGACGTGTGGGCGGAAATATCGATCCCGATTTCGGCTAGAACAGCGATGGCCTGGGGGTGAACATAGCCCACTGGATTGGAACCCGCGCTATGCACCGTAATGAAATCACCAACTGCGGAGCGAAGGATGCCCTCGGCCATGTGACTGCGGCAGGAGTTCCCCGTGCAAAGGATGAGAATGGAGGGTTTCATCGGTGACTTTGAGGAACTGCGTTCTGATACCAGTCTCGTGAACGCACACAGGCCCTGCAGACGGAAAGCATGACGGGCACTTCGACGAGGACGCCGACAACGGTGGCCAATGCGGCTGGAGAGGAGGGGCCGAAAAGTGTGATCGCAACGGCTACCGCCAATTCAAAGAAGTTGCTGGCTCCGATGAGCGCTCCTGGAGTCGCGACATCGTGTCGAATTTGGAACCGCTTCATGAGCGCGTAGGTGAGTCCGGAATTGAAATACACTTGGATCAGGATCGGAACGGATAGCAAAAGAACGGCAGTCCAATTTCGGATGATATTGTCGGCCTGGAATGCAAATATCAGGGTGAGTGTAGAAAGGAGCGCGATGATAGTTACTGGGCGAAAGGCAGGAAGAAAGCGGATCTCGAACCACTCACGCCCAAGCGTTCGCAACAAGGCCTCTCGGCTCAGCCAGCCTGCTACGAGGGGAATGACGATAAAGGCCACCACTGAGGTGAGAAGAACTCCGCTAGGAATTTGAACGCCCGCGACCCCGGCCAGCATCATCACGATCGGAGCAAAAGCAAAAATCATGATCAAATCATTAATGGCAACCTGTGCGAGGGTGTAAGGGCCATCGCCATCGGTGAGGTAGCTCCAAACGAAGACCATCGCCGTGCAAGGAGCAGCGGCGAGAATGATCAAGCCGACGACATAGTTTTTAGCGGATTCCGCATCGATCCATCCGAGTACATTGCCGAAGAGGGTCGTGATGAAAAGCCAACCGAGTCCGGCCATGCTGAGGGGCTTCACGATCCAATTCACAAAGAGCGTGATGAACAATCCTCCTGGCTTAGCGAAAACGCCTCGGATCCCACCGAAGTCGATCTTCAGCATCATGGGATAAATCATGAGCCAAATGAGAATGGCGATCGGGATGTTCACATGGGAATCCGTTCCGAATTCCCACGCCCCGATGCGGTTCGTCAGATCCGGGTAAAGGCGACCCAGAGCAAGGCCGATGGCCATGCAGGCAAATACCCAAACAGTCAGGTAGCGTTCAAAGAAATCGAGTTGTTTCCCTTCGCTGGGAGCAGTTTTGGATTTCATGAGTGAGATCTAGCAGCAGCCAGTTGTGCCGCATCCGCAACTTCCGCTGGATGACGGAGAGGATGATCCCGACTTGGTGAGTAAATTCCCTGAGACGATAACCCTGCGAACAGGCTTCCCAGTTTCGGGATGGTGGGTGAGGGAGGCATCGTGAATGGATTGTTTGAGTTCAAAGCACTCTGGTGTTTCGGTTTCAGTGATGGTTTCGTAAACGTAGGTTGGCATGGGCTTGGAGTTGATTATAAGGAGGGAAAAATTGAGTTTTTAAGCTTAAGGTTCGGCGATCATTATTTAGTTAAATAGCCAAATAAATATATCAGCAACAGTGGTCCGCGGGCTTGTTTTTCTTGGTTATGAGATCAATCAAATCCACACACCGAAAAAATTCTAGAAGGCA
>JBILZC010000148.1:0-3333 GCA_044377415.1 Terrimicrobiaceae bacterium
ATGTCGTAGTCTGGAGGCTATGACATCTACAGCATCGATAGTATCAGCAGGGGAAATTCTCAAGCAGGACAGCCTGGGGCGAGTGCGCACGCCGCTTGCCAAGAGGCAGGAAATACTCGCGGCCTTTGATGGCTCGCGCTGGCGCAACTGAAAACTCGGATGACTGTAAGCTTGCAGTACTCATTTGCGTTGCTTTCTTATTCAGCGAGGGTCTTTTCGATCTGCTGGGTCGGGTTGGTTTGTGTCGGCGCCCATCGCGCGTCCCGCAATCCACCCCGTCGTCCATGCGTTTTGAAAATTGTATCCGCCGGTGATTCCGTCGATGTCGAGGGCTTCGCCTGCAAAGTAGAGTCCGGGTATAAGGCGGCTTTGCATGGTTTTAAAGTCGACTTCGGGAAGCGGGATGCCTCCACAGGTGACGAACTCTTCTTTGTTCATGCTTTTTCCCGTCACAGGGACTTTGGTGCAAGTGAGTGTTTGGGACAAAGCGAGGGCGGAGGCGCGACTGAGCTTCGCCCATCGGGTGTCATCCGTGATACCGGCTTGGCGGATGAGTTGTTCCCACAGGCGAGCTGGAAGGGGATGCCAACGGGATTTCAGGAGGGTTTGCGCTCCGCTTGTGTCTCGACGGGCTTGCATTTCAGCCAAAAGCGTCTTGGGTGATGATTTTGGGAGCCAGTTGATATGGAGCTCAAAGCGATAGTCTTTTTCGTGGAGCTGTCTGGCACCCCAAGCGGAAAGGCGCAGGATGGCTGGTCCACTCAGGCCGGCGTGCGTGCATAGGACGGGGCCGGTCTCTTTTAAGTTCGTGCCGGGAACGCTCACTTGAACGGGGTCTAGAGAAATGCCGGCGAGATCGCGTATCCAAGGCGAATTCACATGAAAGGTGAAAAGAGATGGGACTGGTGGTAATAGCGTGTGGCCGAGTTGGGTGGCGGGGTGGGAGTCCGGCTTGCATCCCCCGCCGGCCCAGAGAAGACGGTCGCACTCGAGGGTGGTATTGTTTGCGAGGGTGAGGGAAAAACCGCCTCCGTCTCGAGGGGTGGCTGACTTTAAACCTGTCTCGGTGAGGATGCGAACGCGGTTTTTCTTCGCGGCGGACATGAGGCAGTCGATGATGGTTTGGGACGAATCGGTGACAGGAAACATGCGTCCATCTGGCTCGGTCTTGAGTTTGACGCCTCGGGATTCAAACCACTCGATGGTATCCGATGGGCCAAATCGGGTGAGGGGGCCGATGAGGGCACGCCCACCGCGTGGATAGCGCGTCGATAGCTCGCGTGCGTCAAAGCAGGCCTGAGTGACATTGCAGCGACCGCCGCCCGAGATGCGAACTTTCGCAAGCACATGGGCGCTTTTTTCCAGAAGGGTGACGTTGGCCTTGGGATTGGCTTCTGCAGCAGCAATCGCGGCGAAGAATCCCGCCGCGCCGCCACCGACAACGACGATCTGTATTCCACCGAGAGGGCTAGGGGTATCGTTCGTTGAATCTGTATCTGGACGTTCGCTCATTCGAGCGAGCATAACATTCCTGAGAGGGAGTTGGAATAAGGCAATTGTCGGTTTTTATTTGCTTCAAGAGCTTGTGCCGACGATAACGACCAGAATTATGAGTCAGTTCATCGATTTTTTTCTCCATACCGAAAGGCACCTTGCCGAGTTTATTGCGAACTACGGCGTTTGGGTTTATGCCCTGCTTTTTGCGATTGTTTTTTGTGAAACGGGTCTTGTTGTGACGCCCTTTCTGCCGGGGGATTCCCTTCTCTTCGCGGTCGGAGCTTTGGCATCGCAGGGCACTATGGATTTAAAGATCCTCCTCGTTCTCCTCTTGGTTGCCGCCATCCTGGGCGACACGCTCAACTATGCTATTGGAAAATGGATTGGGCCAAGGGTGTTTCACTTTGAGTCCAGTCGGTTTTTCAATAAGGCGCACCTGATGAAGGCGCATGCTTTTTATGAAAAATACGGTGGACGTGCGATCATTCTCGCGCGCTTCGTCCCCATCGTTCGAACTTTTGCGCCTTTTGTGGCGGGGGTGGGGGCCATGAATTACACCAAATTCGTCATCTATAATATCACTGGGGCCATCATTTGGGTGGGGCTTTTTGTGGGTGGGGGCTATTTCTTTGGCGGCCTTCCTTTTGTTCAGAAAAATATGAAGTTAGTGATTCTTGGGATCATTGTCGTATCCGTGCTGCCGATTGTCTGGGAAGTCGCGAAAGCCTGGTTGGAAAAACGCCGTGAGGCATCGCGATAGCCTGCGGTGTGAGGGGGCGGAGTTGCTATACTTGCAACGGGATTCGCATTTGAGGCATGATAATTTCTATGGATTACCTTGAACGTGCGCGACGGGTTTTTGAAATCGAGTTGGCCGAGGCTTCGGCAACGGCGGCGCGGTTGGATTCCCAATTCATTCTTGCTGTCGATCTGATCCGCGATGCCCTTGAACGTCGCAACAAAGTCGTCGTTCTTGGCGTCGGAAAATCCGGCACGATCGGTGAAAAGATTGCAGCGACTCTCACCAGCACGGGATCCACGGCTGTCGTTTTGAATTCCCTCAACGCCCTCCATGGGGATCTTGGGATCGTTGCTGATGGCGACGTTGTTCTGGCTTTGAGTTACAGCGGGGAGACGCAGGAACTGCTTTCGGTATTGCCAGCGGTCGTGCGCTTCGGTCTGCCGATCATCGCACTGACGGGTGATAAAAATTCCACGCTCGCCAAATCGGCAAGCGCCGTGCTCGATGTGGCCGTATCGCAAGAGGCCTGTCCCTTGAATCTCGCTCCGACTTCCAGTACGACCTCGATGCTCATCCTTGGAGATGCGCTGGCCATGGTGCTGCTGGAAAGCCGCGGATTTCGTAAAGAGGACTTTGCGAAATACCATCCCGGTGGCAGTCTTGGTCGATCCTTGCTCCTGCGGGTGAATCAAATCATGCGCAAAATCGATGAACTGGCCTTGATTTCTCCAGCGGCTCCGGTCGTCGAGGCCATTCAGGCCATGACGAAATATCGGACTGGTGCGGCCGTTGTGGTGAATGAGGATGAGACGCTCGCTGGCATTTTCACGCATGGCGACTTTGCCCGCCATTTCCCTGGGAATCCCGGGATCGGCTCGCTGCCTGTGGGCGACTTCATGACGCGAAATCCCATCACTATCACCGGCGACCGTCTCGCGGCGGAGGTCCTGCAAGTGCTCGAGCACCATCGCATCGATGATCTGGTTGTTCTTGATGAAAAGCGCAGGCCAGTGGGAATCGTGGATTCCCAGGATCTCACCCGTCTGAAAATTCTTTGATTCTCGTTTTTCACAAACCTTGCGGGGTCCTCTCGC
>JBILZC010000149.1:0-3328 GCA_044377415.1 Terrimicrobiaceae bacterium
TGTCGTTCGCGCCCGTGACAAGGGCGATCTGACTCGCCTTTTGGCCAAGACTTCTTTGCCATCCGGCTTCGCGTGGAAGCACCAATCCGTGACCCGTATTCGCGACAAACTTTTCCCAATAACCACCAGCTTCTGAAAACTCGCTGGTTTTGAATTGAGGGCTTCAGAGCTAGGTTTTAAGCGGTTTCCCGAGGCGGTAGCGGGGAGGGGGAGATGGCGTGCGATACAGGGTATTTGCGCAATGAACGCATCGAACGAAACACCGAGCTACCGATGAGGGTAAGGTGAAGTTTTTTTTGATTTATTGGAGCTACGAAAGGGGATCAAAAATACAGGGCGAAAATTGAGCGATATTTTCCTGACAATTCCTGACAAACTTTCCCCAATAACACCCAACTTCTAAAAACTACCTTGTTTTTAAGTGAGGCCCGCAGAGCTAGGTTTTAAGCGGTTTCCCGAGGCGGAAGCGGGGAGGGGGAGATGGTGCGCGATACAGGGTTCGAACCTGTGACTTCTTGCGTGTGAAGCAAGCGCTCTACCGCTGAGCTAATCGCGCTAATAACCTAATATAGAATGGTTTAAAAATAGGGCGCTTTGTTTATTTGAAAGCTTTGTGACTCGGTTTTGTAACCAAGATCGAAAGCCGCAACCCCGAAATTCTGATGTCATGCTAAAACCTCCAATCGCATCGTCAAGCAGAATGGCGGCAATGTCAGCCCGAATGCAGCAGATTTAACCACAACCGACCAAAGGGAGATAGATTGCCGAAGGCAACTCCGACGGAGTGAGCATAGTGAGTCAAAGGACACAACCGAGAAGGCTGGGTGCCTTTGACATTCCTTCCTCGCTCCACTTCAACTTTGTCATTTTGTTTAAAAAACTGTTTGCGCTAAAAAGCTCACGACTGCCTGGTGACTCGTGATCGCTGATTCCGTCTTCATTGCGCTCTACGCTCCGAGTTGGAACCCTAAAAGAAAACCCCAAGGCGATGCTGGAGCAGCTTGCCTTGGGGTTTTGGTTCGAGTTCGTGAGGTTACTTTACTGGCAAGCTTCGCACTCTCCGCCGTTGCGCATGGCTTCGATCGAGCAGGCCATTTTTTGCTCTTCGGTGAATTCGGGCTTGGGTCCTGCGACGACGCCGCGGAGTTCCTTTTTCACATTGGTAGTCGGGCCTTCGATGCTGGACGCACCAAGCGTGCGGAGGTAGTAGGTCGTTTTGAGACCGGTGTGCCAGGCGCGGCGATACATGCGGCTTGTGACTTTGAGGTCAGGCTCACCGATGAAGAGGTTGACGGACTGTGACTGGTCGATCCACTTCTGGCGGCGTGCGGCGGCGTCGATCACGAAGTCGAAGGGGATCGTGAAGACGGTCCGATACTTTTCGCGGAGCGTATTCGGGATATTCTCAATGTTGCCCAGTTCACCCTCGAAGTATTTGATTTGCTCGAGCATCTGGGTGTCCCATTTGCCGATCTTTTTGAGATCCTGAACAAGTTCTGTGCAGAGGATGGTGAATTTGCCACCCAGGTTCTCCTTTGCGTAGAGGTTTTTGTAGTTGGGCTCGATGCACGGTGTGGTGCCCATGATGTTGGAAATCGTCGCTGTGGGCGCGATGGCCAAGACGTTCGAATTCCGCATTCCGTGGGTTTTGATTTTCTCACGAACAGGGGTCCAATCCATCTGTCCACCGCGTGGCACGTCGATTTTGACTCCGCGTTCCCGCTCGAGGATGTCGATGCTGTCTTGGGGCAGGATGCCGCGATCCCACTTCGAGCCGCGATAGCTGCTGTAGGCACCGCGCTCAGCGGCCAGGTCGCTCGAGGCAGAGTAGGCATGGTAGGCGATGGCTTCCATGAATTCGTCGTTGAATTCGACGGCTTCCTTGGAGGCAAATCCGACGCCACGCTTGAAGAGGGCATTTTGGAGGCCCATTATGCCGAGTCCGATCGGACGGTGGCGCAGGTTGGAGCGCTTGGCGGCTTCGGTCGGATAGAAGTTGATGTCGATCACGTTGTCCAATGCGCGGATGGCGACTTGGATTGTCTCACGGAGCATGTCGTGGTCGAGGGACCCATCAGCGCGCAAGTGCGAGTCGAGTACGACGGAGCCCAAGTTGCAGACGGCGGTTTCATCCTCGCTGGTATTGAGGGTGATCTCGGTGCAGAGATTCGAGGAGTGGATGACGCCAACGTGATCCTGTGGGCTGCGAAGGTTGCAGGGATCCTTGAATGTGATCCATGGATGACCTGTCTCTAGCAACATCTTTAGCATCTCTTTCCAGACTTCGATGGCTGGAATCACCTTTGAGCTGATCTTGCCTTCTTTGGCGAGGCCTTCGTAATAGGTGTAGCGCTCTTCGAATTTCCGTCCGTAGGTCTCGTGGAGATCGGGAACTTCATTTGAGCGGAAGAGGGTCCAGTTTTCACGGGCCTCCATGCGCTTCATGAACAAATCAGGAACCCAGTTCGCGGTATTCAGATCGTGAGTGCGTCGGCGGTCATCGCCTGTATTGCGGCGGAGTTGGAGGAAGTCCTCCATGTCGTTGTGCCATGTCTCAAGATAGGCGCAACCGGATCCGCGACGTTTGCCGCCTTGGTTGACGGCCACGAGTTGATCGTTGTGCAGCTTGAGGAACGGGATCACGCCGTGGCTTTCGCCGTGTGGGCCCTTGATGTAGCTGCCAGTGCCGCGAACGGTCGTCCACGAACCACCGAGTCCGCCGGCCCATTTGGATAAATACGCATTTTCCGCGATGCCGCGTTGCATGATGGATTCGATCGAATCATCGACCTTGTAGAGGTAGCAGCTCGAAAGTTGGCTGTGCAGTGTGCCGGAATTGAAGAGCGTCGGCGTGCTCGAGCAAAAGCGGCGGCTTTTATAGAGATTGTAAAGACGGATGACCCAGTCTTCGCGGTTGCCGGGTTCTTCGAGGAAGAGGCCCATTGCGACGCGCATCCAGAAAAACTGGGGTGTTTCTAGGCGGCGGGCTTGCTTGCGTGTCTTGTCTACGATGAGGTAGCGATCGTAGAGGGTCTGAATGCCGAGGAAGTCGAAGTCCATGTCGGCCGAGGGGTCGATGGCATCGGCAAGCGCATCGAGATCGTAGCTGAGCATCTTGGGCGTCAGGCGCTCAATCGTTACGCCAGAGCGAAGGTAGCTCTTGAAGGCCTTGCGATGAGCCTCGCGGAGCCCCTCGATGCCGTCGCGCATGATTTTCCAATCCAGCACCTCTTCGTATATATAGGAGAGCATGATGCGGGCGGCGAATTTTGCAAAATCCGCATCGCGTTCGATGAGTGTGCGGGCATTGAGGATGATCGTACTTTTG
>JBILZC010000084.1:0-10005 GCA_044377415.1 Terrimicrobiaceae bacterium
CGAAGAAGCTTTTCCGTCATATCCCAATCCATACAGGCATCGGTGATCGAAATACCATATTGGAGATTGGTGGGATCGGGGGGCAATGACTGACTTCCAAAATGAAGGTGGCTCTCCAGCATGGCTCCAATGATCTCGCTGCCACCAGCGGCACGCTGCTCGAGAATACTGCGCCAGACGTCGGGTTGACGCTTCGGATCCTTCCCAGAGTTCGAGTGGCTACAATCGATCATCAGTGTAGAAGCTAGACCATTTTTGCGGAGAGTTTCGCGAGCCATCTTCACATCTTCTGGGTTGTAGTTGGCGCCGTTGCGGCCGCCTCGAAGGACAACGTGGCTGTCGGGATTGCCCGATGTTTTGATAATGCTCGTCGAGCCCTCTTGATCAATGCCTAGGAAGCTGTGGGGGGCTTGAGAAGATTTCATTGCATCGATTGCCGTTTGCACGCTGCCGTCGGTGCCATTTTTGAAGCCCACTGGCATGGAGAGTCCGCTGGCAAGCTCGCGGTGGGTTTGGGATTCCGTGGTGCGTGCTCCGATGGCGGCCCAGCTTACGAGATCGGCTGTGTATTGCGGGATGATGGGATCCAAGAACTCTGTTGCCGTTGGGAGCCCGAGGTCAAGGATGTCGAGTAGCAGTTTGCGGGAAAGGGATAGGCCAAGGGCTACATCGCAAGAGTCATTGAGGCGGGGATCGTTGATGAAGCCCTTCCAACCGATCGTCGTGCGCGGTTTCTCAAAATAGACGCGCATCACAAGCAAGAAGCGGTCTTCGAGTTCGCGGCTGAGTGTTGCAAGGCGTTTCGCATATTCCATCGCGGAGGCGGGATCGTGGATCGAGCATGGTCCGACGATGACAAGGAGGCGGTCATCTTCACCGCGAATGATCGCTCTGGCTTCCTCCCTAGTCTTCGTCACAAGTCGAAGTTGTTCCGAATTGGCGGGAAGTTGCTCCTTGATTTGCGAAGGGGTGATCAGCCTTGTGACACCGGCTACGCGGAGGTTTTCGACGGGCATGGAGTTGGCGGCTGGATTGGATTCCGTAGCTATCATTTTCAAAAGGGAGAGAAACATCACGCAAATCCTCTCTCCATGCAAACCAATGTTGGGGAGATTTACGCACTGCCTAATCTGTGACAAAGGCTTGCCCTAAGCGGTCGCCTGCGTGATAGGTTATTTTATGCTAATGCCATTGAAGAAACGCCGAGGAAGATTCGACCAGTCTGGATACACGCTTTTTGAAATCATGCTCGTGCTGGGCATCATTGCCGTCCTCGTGGGTTCAGCTATTTACATGCTTGTTGGCAATATCGATGTCGCCAAGGAACAACGCGTGAATAGTGACATTGAGGCCATTTCGATGCAGTTGCGGACTTACGAGATGTTGAATTACCGAATGCCCACTACAGAGCAGGGTCTAAAGGCTTTGGTGTCTCAGCCGAGTACTGAGCCCCGTCCGCGCCGATGGAAGCAACTCATGAAGTCCGTACCTATCGATCCATGGGGAGCGGAGTATGTTTATCGCAATCCGGGTAAAAAGAATCCAAGCGGCTTCGATGTTTACTCGCTCGGGCCGGACGGCAAGGAGAGCGATGACGATATTGGCAAATAGGCCGCTGGGAACACGCGGTGGATATACGCTTTTCGAGATTCTTCTGGCCTTGGGAATAGTGGCCGTTTTGCTCGGGGTGACCGTTCCGATGAT
Source organism: Terrimicrobiaceae bacterium (assembly GCA_044377415.1). Taxonomy (GTDB): domain Bacteria; phylum Verrucomicrobiota; class Verrucomicrobiia; order Chthoniobacterales; family Terrimicrobiaceae; genus UBA967. Next base: position 1,705 of record JBILZC010000084.1, read on the forward strand.
TGTTTCCTCGTATGGGGAGTCCGCTATCGAGGGGGTTGCACGGCAACTTCAAAGCGCGGCGACATCGGCCCAGTCCGCAGCGATCAATTCCGGGGAGGCGCGCCGATTGCTCGTTACGGAACGGGGGTTGCTGTCGGGGAGTGATTTGATTCAGTCCGCAGAGCTGCCGAAAGGTTGGAAGCTCCAGATTCAAAGGCTCACGGAAAGCAAGTTTCGAAAGCCGGAGAAAGGCGAATATTGGGAATTTAACAGTGCTGGTATCTGCGAGCCCTTTAGCCTTCGGGTTGGCAAGGGGGGTGAATCCCTTATTGTGAAATTCGACCCGCTGACAGCTCTCATAGTGACAGACAATGACTAATCGGGCCTTCACTCTTTTTGAAGTTATCATCGCGCTTGGCGTTTTTGCCATTGCCGTTACAGGATTGGCGCTGGCTCTACAGTCGGCTGTCGATGCCGCCTTGATGGCACGCCAGCGAGCATTGTCCCGGGTTGTAATTGAGTCCCGCCTAGCTACAGCAATGAGTGATCCTCCCCTTGATGGTCGCCGTGAGATCGAGGGTCGCACGAATAATGGGATTCATGTCTTGGAGACGCTGGAGCAGGCCGAGATAAAAACCACAAATGGGTCTCTGCTTCCTGGGATGTGGACGCTCAAAGTCATCGCAGACTGGAAGGGTGGCAAGGAAACGGCGGAGATTCTTCTCTACAGACCATGACCCGAACCTCGAAGCGCGTTGCTGTATCTGGATTCACTCTTTTCGAGGTCATCCTTGCGCTCATGATCCTTGGGCTCATCAGTGGGGCTGTCTATTCTATGAGTTCCGCAGCCATGGAAGCAACGAAGGCGACGCTCGCGACGCAAGCCGGTTGTCGCCGCTTGGAGGCCTTCTTAAAAGTGACCCGAGATGCTTTTCTGGCGATTCCTGCGGACGGGCAGGTTTTTTTGCGGATCGGCAAGGCCAATGGCGGTGCTCCGGTGCCGGAGATCGTCTTTCGAGAGGCGACCGGTGTTTTTGGAATTCCGAGTTTGGGCGGTGGAGAGTTGGTGTTGGGTGCGAGGCCGCGGTCGGATGGATCCCGCGCCTTTGCTTTGTTGCGTGTTCCCTCTGGGCTTGATGGCAGCGAGGCGGAGCGGTTTCTTTCGTCGGGGCCATGGATTCCGATTTTGCCCGGCGTCGAGCGAGTGGCTTGGTCATTTTATGAAGGGGGTGAGTGGAAGGAAGAATGGCCTGAAGGGAGTGCGCGTACCGTGGCTGTGCGTTTGCAGTTTGATTATCGAGAATTGCCTGGATCGCCTATTGACGTTCAGTTCTGGGTTCCTCCGCTGGCCGCCATTGAGGTCGCGCCGCCTCCAACTACACAGCCTCCTGATCAGCTCAATCCGCCGCCCGGTCCGCCACCAAAAAATGAAAAGCCATAACCATCGGCGGGCTGCCGCGCTACCTCTTGTTCTGTGGTGTATCGCGTTTATCGCCGGCTTGGTCGTTTTGCTCGCGGGTTCTGTCGGTAGTTGGATGGATAGTGAGACCGGAGCCGAAAAAAAATTCATTGCACGTCAAATGTCTCTCAGTGGCATTGCGATCGGCCAAAATCCCATGGTCAAAGCGGGAGATCCCCTTTTGCAAAGGGGGAGTCGGAGCGGGGAGGGATTTGAGGTCAAACTGAGCAACGAGTCCGCCAAAATAAACCCGAATTTCTGGATACAAAATAATAACCGCTCGATTTTTATTCGGCTTTTCACCTCATGGGGAGCGGATATCGGAACGACAGAAGCCGCGATCGACAGTCTGATGGATTGGATCGATGGGGATGATTTTCTTTCTCTCAAGGGAGCCGAGCGAGGTGAGTATGAGCGGGTGGGCAAACGGGGTTACCCTGCCAATCGACCGCTCAGGCATATAAGGGAGATGGAGGCCGTATTGAACCTTTCCCGGCTTCTTTCTGCAAAGGATGGCTGGCAGAACTCCTTCACGATTTGGTATAGTGGCAAGATCAGTATCCAACATGCCACGGAATCCTCACTCACGGCGCTCGCCGAATTTACGCCAATGCAGTGCCAATCTCTTCTCGAGATACGCGCGGGGCAGGATGGCATCGATGGAACTGACGATGATGAAAAGTTCACTTCCATTGAAGATGTGGTCGCCATTCTTGGCGTGGGATCGCGTCAGCGTGCCGGGTTGCTGGAGTTTTTTGACACATCTGGCGACTTGCGTTGCATCGAGTCCACAGGTTGGTGTGGTGGCGTGGCTCACAAAATCACAGTCGTATCGGGGACGGATCCCAATTCGCAAATGAAGAGTTGGGAGGAAAAATGAAAACGTCGCCAGTTGATTCCGTTTTACGTCCGGGGGCGAGTGGTTGGGAGTTTTGGAAGATCCCAAGTAATGCGGATCCTGTCTGCGAATCGGTGCCTTCTTCAAAAACGCTGGGTTCCGCCTCTCATTTGCTCTTAGCCCTTCCGACTCGCAGTCTTCTGGCCGTGCCGGTGTGGATTTCCCCGCAAGGTGATCCCAACGAGCTTGCCGATTTGGAGCTGTCGAGCCGACATGTGCTCAAAAAAAAAGCCGAGGCACATGGAATTCCGATTCTTGAAAAAGACGGACGCGCACTCGTTCTAGCAATATCCTCGATTGATGATGAGAGGGCTTCGGACTATTACTCCAAATCCTCAACGTTTGAGTTTCCTGCTCGGTTGTGGGATCCCGATGTCGAGGACGTGCTTGTGTGGCGGGAGTGGGGCGAGCTTTGCTTTGGCTTTTATCGCGACAAAAATTGCGTCTATTTCGCATGCTCCGGGGAGCTTTCCATTGGTGCCCCGTTTTGTGGGCTCATCACTCGCACCGCCATGCGGCTTCGATCTGAGGGGGTAATACTGCGGATGCCGGCAAGGTTGAGATTGATCGGAGATTTTTCTTTTGAGGATCGCTCGGCATTGCGTGATGCGCTTAAACTGGATCTGGAGCATACGCCCGTTGCTCCGCGCCCTCTTCTCTCTGGCACCTATACCAATCCGGTTCCGCCCAGTGCGAAAATGGCGATGGAGAAACGAACCTATTGGCAGAAGTTTCGCTTTTTTGGGGTCGGTGGGATCGCTTTCTATACATTGATACTTTTGTTTGTGTCCGGCGACCTTCTGGTTCGCCGCATTCAACTTTCGAGAGTCTCGGCAGAGTTGCATTCTATCAAGGAGTCCGCATCCAGAGCGCAAAAGCTGGTTGTCGAGTGGAAGGAGTTTCGTGAGGCCGTGGATCCAGCCTCGTTTGCGATTGACCAACTGGCTGCTGTTGCCGCTGAGATACCAAGTGAGCAAGTCCGTCTCACTCAATATAGTTTCGACAGCGGGCGATTCACTATTGCCGGCGAGGCTGCGGACGTCGCGCAAGCCTATGATTACTTTGAGAGAGTGAAAAAAGTTCCGCTTTTGCAGGATTACGATTGGACCTCCCGCCAACCTCAGTTGGTCGGCCGTAATAAGGTTCGTTTTGAAATGGAAGGAATACGCCCCGATGCGAAAACCAGCGAAGAGTGAACTAAGGCTTCTTGTCATCTTTGGCGCGGCGGTTTTTTTGGCACTGAACCTCTTTGGAGTGCGCGCTTGGATGGGCCGCAGGCAGGCCATCGCTTCTAATATTGCACAAACCCGCACTTCCCTAGAGGAGGCGAAATCCTGGATCATTGCCGCCGAGTCAATACAGGCCGCTCATGAATGGATGAAGGAACATCCCGCTCCTGTGAATACAGGCGATGGCGCGAGCACCGCGCTACTCAATGCTGTGCGGGCTGAAGCTGAAAAGGCGGGAATCAAGGTCGTCGAGGAAACTTTGCTCCCATCCGTCACAGGGAGTGCTGGTAGCTCTGCTCTTTTGCAGACGAAACTCAGCGGGCCCTTTGCCGGTGTGGCACGATTTTTATTTGAATTGCAGTCCCCCATCACATGGCGGGCGGTGACCAAGATGACCATTCGCAGCGATAGCGAGCCCCCCAACGTCGTTATGGACATGGAAATTCGCCAGTATTACGTTCCGCCCTCTACCGGCGGTGAATCCACCGGATCGTGATGAAACTCCCACTCGCTCTTATTTTAGTAGCAGCAACAGGCGTGCTAAGCCTCGCTAGTGATCAGGCCGATGCCCTTTGGTTGCAGCCCCGATCAATGGAGAAGTTTCAAATCCTCCTTGATCGCTCGCCATTTTCGCTCCCCACCGCAGAGGAGAGTGCTCCCATGGCGGAAAGGTTTTCGATCACAGGAGCCGCAACCATCAATGAGGAACCTGTTGTTTTTATAGTGGATAAAAACACGCAGAATCGGCTCATGCTGGGTAAAAATCCGGACTCTTCCGGCAATGTCCTCTTGGAATATCTGCCCGATCTGAATCCGCAAAAGATGAAGGCCAGTATTCGCATTGACGGTCAGGTAACGACGGTCGCCTATGCGGAAGTTGCAGCTGATCAGCAACAGCAAGTCGCCCCTGTTCCGATGGTCCCTAATGCTGTTCAACCTCCGCCGGGAATCCAATCTCCACCAGGTGCAGTCAATCCAGGCCAACAGCAGAATCCAGCGCAACCACCACGGCGGGTCATACGTCGCCGTGTCATATCCGGTCAGAATCCTCCAGCCCAACCTAATCCAGGCAAATGAAAAAAATCTTCCTTCTCCTTCTTCTTACCTTGCCGTTGCTATGCGTGGCGCAGGAACCGGTCCCGCAGGTTGTCGCCCCGGGCTCACCGGTAACTCAGGCGCTTCCGCCACCTGCGCCAGCCAATGAAAGCGCGATTGTGAGCATCACTTTTCCGAAAAATTCGGTTCTGGATGTCATCTCCTTCTACGAGACGCTCACCGGTAAGCGGATCATTCGGGACTCGAATCTCGCAGGTCAGGAACTTTCGATCATGGTGGCAAAGCCAGTTCCCCGCAAAGATGCGATCGCCATCATCGAAAGTTCCCTGCTGTTGAATAACTACAGCATCGTTCCCGTTGATGCCCAGACGATCAAAATATCCGGTCAGAATCCTCCAGCCCAACCTAATTCAGGCAAATGAAAAAAATCCTCTTAGCCCTTATTCTTACCTTGCCGATGCTATGTTCAGCGCAGCAGCCCGATCCGCAGATTCTGGCGCCGGGCTCGCCTGTCACACCGACCCTTCCTCAACCTGCACCGGCAGTATCTGAAGCAGCCGACGAGCCGGTGAGCCTCACCTTTCCCAAAAATTCGGTTTTTGATGTGATTTCGCTTTATGAGTCGCTCACCGGCAAGCGGATCATTCGCGACTCGAATCTCGCCGGTCAGGAACTCTCGATTCTGGTGGCGAAACCCGTTCCCCGGAAAGACGCGATCGCCATCATTGAAAGTTCCTTGCTCTTAAATAACTACAGCATCGTTCCCGTTGATGCTCAGACGATCAAGATACTCGGTCCAAGCCGCGCCCCTCGCACGGAGGGGCTTCCGCTTCTGAGTGAGGTTAATGCCTTGCCGACGGATGGCGACAAGGTGGTGAGTTTTTACAAGCCGCTCGGATTTGTGTCTCCTGAAGAAGCTATCGCGGTCATTCAAGGTGTGGTTCAAATCAACGCCTTCGGCTCACTGGTGCCCGTCCCCAACACGAATGCTATCATCATGACGGATAAAACCCCAGTGATACGCAAGGCAATCGGGATTCTTGATTTGATCGATGTCGAGCCCGCTCGTGTGGTGACAGAGTTCATCACTCTCAAGCGGGCGAATTCGGAACGTGTGGTCGAAATCCTTGATGAAATGTTTGGCAAGGAAGAAACAACAAAGTCCGGATCGAGCGGCGGCAATACCCCCCCTCCTGCTCCCAAGGAAGGCCAGCCAGCGGCTCCCTCCGCTGCAGGCCCTACCACAAGCGCTCGCTACGAAAACCGCCTCTTGGCTGGTAAAGCCAAGTTTGTCGCGGATAAGCGCACCAACCGCATCCTCGTTGTCACGCGTACGGAAAACTACCGCTACGTGAAGGACGTGATCGCTCAACTCGACTCTTCTGCCGATTTTGAGGAACCTTATGTGCGAGTGCTAGATTATGTTCCTGTGGACGATATTTTTCCTGTCCTGAGCGACATGCTGGCCGAGAAGGACAGCGAGAAAGAAAGTGGAACCGGAAGTGGAGCGAACTCCTCCAACCAATCAAAAAATTCCAACTCGCTTTCGAATTCCAATGGGAATTCGAGAAATTCCAACGACTCATTGTCTGGCGGCGATGGGCTTAGCCGGCCCGACCGCCTGACTAGTGAAACCGAGCAGGGCACCCCCCAATCCGTCACGCTGGGGGAGATCCGCCTGATTGCGGATAATAACTCCAACAGCGTGATCGTATTTGGTCCGCCGGAGAGCAAATTGCGCGCAAAGCAGATTCTCCAACTCCTCGACCAACGTCCCAAGCAGGTCTACCTCGCGGTTGTGATCGGTCAACTTCGTCTCGATAAGGGAATGGAATACGGTGTGAGTTACCTGATTCGGAATAATGGTGGTATCGCCGGGGCCGCGCTCAGTCCATCTCAACTCCCAGGGATTTTTCCCGACCCCGGCAGCATTGTTAAGCCCGATTCTCTCACTCCAGCCCTTTCGGCGCTATCGGGACTTACTGTTTACGGAACAATCGCCGACTCGGTCGATGTCTTTGCGCGGTTTCTCGAAAATACGAATCGATTCCGCACATTGTCTCGTCCAGTCATCTATACAACAAATAACCGCAAGGCGACGATTCTCTCGGGACAAAAAGTCCCAGTCCCCACGCAATCACTCACCAGTTCAAATGGGTTTACAGCTAATGGAAGCTCGATCACTTCGAATATCCAATACCAAGACGTCGTTCTGAAGCTGGAGGTGATTCCTCTCATCAACTCGGATCGTGAAGTCAATTTGGTGATCGCTCAAACGAACGACAATATCATCGGCAAGGAATCCATTTCGGGAAATGAGGTGCCGGTCATTGCAACCCAAGAAATCACGACCAGTGTACGTGTGCCAAATGGGGCCACAATCGTTCTGGGAGGACTTATTTCCGAAGACAAGGAACGCAATGTGAACGGCATTCCTTACCTATCTCAAATTCCTGTTCTTGGAACCCTTCTCGGTGGTCGAACGGAGAATAAGATCAAAAAAAGCGAACTCATCGTGATGATTCAGCCGGTCGTTGTTGAATCGAATGGGGATATGATGAAGGGGAGTGCCTATGAGGCCGATCGCACTCCGCTTGGGCGCGATGGTCAGGAAATAACGGCTCCCATTGCCGAACAGGTACGTCCGTCGGATCCGTGGAAGCCGACTCCGGTTCCGCCCGTGAAAGAAAAGAAAAAATTCCGCTTTCCATGGAGTAATGATCAACATGATTGATGATCTGGTTCAGTTAGCCATCCTCAATGGATGCGACGAACAGGCGTCCTGCGATGCTCTTCTTCGCAACGCTGCTCTGGAACAACGTTCTCTTGTGGCGGCCATCTTGGATGCCAAGATCGTTCGCGAGCCGGAATTTTTGCATGCCCTTGCCGATCTGCTTCACCTCCCTTGGCGCGATGAAGACGGGGTTGCCACCATCGAGCACGTTCGCGACAAGTTTCCCGCGAGGCTCGCGCTTGGCCAGATCGTGATTCCTGAGGCGATGGTCGAGGGTGGAGAGTTGCGCGTGTTCGCTTTTGATCCGTTCGATTTTGCGGGTTTTCAGGCTGTGGCGCAGTTTTGGAAAGGCCCAGTGAGAATGGTGATGACCACCCGTCGCCGACTCGTCGATATCCTCAAAACCACATACGGGGTCGGTGCCGACACATTTGAAGAACTCCTCGAAGGCCGTGAAGACGATCTCCCTGGAGGAGTTCAGGAAGAGGTCAATGTTGTCGATGAAGAGGATTCCGAAGCTTCCGTGATGAAGTTTGTGAATCAGATTCTCCGTGAAGGGTTACAACAAGGAGCCACGGATATCCACTTTGAGCCCTTTGGCAAGGATCTGCGCATCCGCTACCGCATTGATGGCGTTCTTCACGAGACACCGGTTCCGCAGCGAATCAAGGTGCTTCAGGACTCGGTCATTTCCCGTCTCAAAATCATGTCCGCGCTCGATATTGCGGAGCGGCGGCGTCCACAAGATGGTCGCATCTCTCTTGAGATCGCAGGACAACCGATCGACGTCCGTGTAGCCACGATTCCCAGCGTGTATGGTGAAAACGTGAGTTTGCGACTTCTCGGACAGCAAACATTCAACTTCACCTCGCTGGGGCTGGATCCCGAAAATGAAAGGCGTATTCGAAATCTCATCTCGATCCCCAACGGCATCATCCTTGTCACT
>JBILZC010000150.1:0-3280 GCA_044377415.1 Terrimicrobiaceae bacterium
ATCATCGATCTGGCCGGATTTCCCAAGGACTCCTACTACATCTACCAAGCGGATTGGACAGATAAGCCTTCCGTTCATATCATTCCCCAGAGTTGGAACTTCTCCCAATTCTTCCTCGCGCCGATTCCTGTTTGGATCTACAGCAACTGTGATGAAGTGGAGTTGTTTGTGAACAACCGCTCCCTTGGGGTGAAAAAAATAAACCGCACCGAGACACTTTATGCGGAGTGGCTTGTGAAATATGAGCCCGGTGAACTGAAGGCGGTAGGCAGAACCAGTGGCCAGATCGTGTGCACGGACATCGTTCGAACGTCAGGCGAACCGGTGGGCTTCGAAGTGCTCGCTGACCGATCTGAAATCGCTGCGGACGGGGCGGATCTAAGCTTTCTGGAAGTTCGCTTGGTGGATAAAAATGGTGTGACCTGTCGAGACTCGGACCGGACGATTCGTGTGACTGTCGAAGGTGCTGGCACATTGGTCGGCATTGATAATGGGAGCGCCAGCAACCACTCGCCTTTCAAGGGTAACCAGGTCGAAACATGTTACGGTCGCGCACTGGTGATCCTCAAGTCGACCAAGCAGGCGGGATTTATTCGATTGAGTATTTCAGCCGATGGAGTGATGAGCGACAAGGTCGCCATTACGACCCTGCTTCCGGGAGATGCCAAACTGGTGGACGCAGCAACGAAGCGCGACCAGTTGGAAAGAGAGAATAACAAAAAATTCAGCCGTCATCACCTTGCGAAGGTGCAGCAGTTTGGCAACTTGGTTGCGGGGAAGACGGCCAGCGCTTCGTCATCAAGCCAAGATAATCCTCCTAGCCATGCCATCGACGGGAATCTTCAAACTCGCTGGTGTCCGAAGGATGGAAACCCAGGCCAATCATGGCAGGTCGATCTCGGTGCCCCTCGTGAGCTGAAGGGGGCGAAGATCATTTGGCAAACCAGCAACAAGTATCAATACACCGTCGAGGGATCGGCGGATGGAGTGAAATGGGAAATGCTCAGTGACCAATCGAAAAAGGCGGATTCACAGCAAGAACACAGTCTCGCTTTTAATCACAAAGGTATCCGGCATGTAAAAATCACCACGACGGGTCTGCCCACGGGCTTGTGGGGTACCTTTTCTGAAGTCGAAATCTATGGGCTCATCGAGGAAGGTTCTCAACAGCAGGTTGAGGCTGGCGTCAAAATGACGAGCAATGGGACCCTTGTTGTGGCACCCGTGTTCAAGCATGGCTTAGGCCTGCATATCGACTCCATCGTTGCCTCGCGCAATAAGAAGCCACCGACGTGGTCCGAGAAGAATGCGCGAAACGTCATTGTGGATGAGGCCAAGAAGCTGGGTGTTGAGTTTGTGGTGGACGGTAAAATACCCGGTGTTGAAGGAATCCGCTCGATTCAAGATGGAAAAGCTTCCTCGGGAGAGTCTCGGAATCAAGACCAGTCGATGCCCATGGCTTTTGACGGCGTGAGTAAAGCCGGAATCATCACTTTTGAAATCCTCACCAGCGAGGATGTTCCCGACAAAACCGATAATACCGATCACATCACAGACTTCCTTGGTGCGGCTCAGAGACTTGTTGAAGAGCTCAAGACCAAGCGCGGCGAATATAAAGTCGGCATTTTCTATGACCCGTTGGCAGGAAAAGGTGACGTTGCCGATGAGGAACCCTTACGTAAGCAGGTGCGTGACTTTGTTGCGTGGCTCAAAAACGAAAAACACTTGAATTAAGTGCTATTCAAACAAACCCAGAATCCCAAAATGAAAAAAACCGCATCCATCCTAGCCTCCCTCGTTTGCCTTTATCCCATGTCCACTCTGGTGGCGGGTGAAGGTCAGCCCACGGATAGGAATAACGTCGTCTGGGACTCGCCCAGCAAGGACTACAACGGCTCCATGCCTATTGGTAACGGCGACCTTGCTGCAAATGTGTGGGTTGAACCGACCGGCGATTTGATCTTTTATCTTTCCAAAAGTGATTCCTGGACCGGCGGTCGTCCGGATCCGGAATTGGTGAAGTTGGGGAGGGTTCGAGTCCGTCTCGAAAAGCCTCTCTTTCAGGAGGGATCGACGTTTCGGCAGGTGTTGGATCTGAAGACCGGAAGCATCACGATTGATGTCTCCGCTGGAGATCAGAAACGTTCATTGCGCTTCTGGATTGATGCGAATCGCCCAGTGGTTCATGTCGACATTCAAAGTTCCGTGGAGTGCACCGCTGAGATCGCCTTAGAAAGCTGGCGGGCGGAAGGGAAGTGGCTTCAAGGCGGAGCCGAAAAAGATGTGATTCTGCCGACAGATGGGCAGACGGTCCGATGGTATCAACGGAATGTGCATACTGTCTTTGCTGAATCTTTCAAATTTCAGCATCTGGGAGATATTGTGGATCAGTTTACCGATCCACTCATGAATCGGACCTTCGGTGGTCTGATTTCCGGCGAAGGGCTGAAGTCTAAAGATGATAAAACGCTCGTGACTTCGGCTCCCGCTAAGCAGATCGCCGTCAGCATCCATGCGCTCACAGCTCAAACAAAAACGCCCGAGGATTGGTTGGCTCAACTCGAGCAGCAGAGAAAGACGGTGGAAGCTTTTCCCAAGGGAGAGGCTTGGTCGAGCCACGTGAAATGGTGGCAGGATTTTTGGCAGAGAAGTTGGATCTATGTCACGGCTGGGCAGCCGTCGGAAAAAAAAGCGGTTTTGCCTCTGATCCCTTCCAACGCGCTCAATTTCCGGCTCGGAATGAACTCCGGTGGCGGAAACAAATTCCATGGCGAAATGGGACGGGCAAGTATTTTGAAACGGGCCCTGAATCAGGAGGAAATGCTTAAACTCGCTGGAAACCAGTCCGAGCAGTCAGGATTGAATCAAGAAGACATCCTTTTCAGTTCAATGTCCGGTCTGCATTTGGAGATCAAGGACTCCTCCGCGTGGACGGATGCATCTGCGATGACCTTTGAGGCATGGATTAAACCTACCCTCGATACTCCGGATGGCAGAATCCTCGACAAGACACCGGCCGGAAGCGACGAGGGGTTCCTGCTCGATACCTATCCCGGAACGGGCCTTCGACTGATTGCGGGTAAGATTCGATTTGATGTCCTTAATTGCCTAAAAGCCGATGAGTGGAATCATGTCGCTGTAGCCGTAGATGCCAGTCAGCAGAGAATGGAATTGTATCTCAACGGTAAACGGGTGGCTGGCCAAGGTGAGACCAAAAGTAATCTGAACGAGGCCTTCGATGTGAGTCGCGCTTACGCCCTTCAGCATTGGGTCCAGGCCT
>JBILZC010000085.1:0-9946 GCA_044377415.1 Terrimicrobiaceae bacterium
AAACCCGTTCCGCCTGAAGACGTCAAGCTCGGTATGCTAGGCTCCCTCGAAGGCAACGATCTCGTAGTTTGGTTGTCCCTGAAATCAACAGAAAAGACGATCATCTCGGTGAAATGAGGTCCGAGCCGAGCCGGCGGCCCTTTCGCATTTGTAGCGGCCTTCTCCATGAGTATCGCTGGGGGGGCTGTAGGGAATTGCTCCTGCGATTCAGCTAGCCCGAGGTTTGATCTGTAAGAATCTCACGCGGAGGCGCGGAGAATGAAATCCGCTTAAAAATTAATGCTTAAAAACTTAAAACTCCCTTCCCCCTTCTGCGTCACCGACCTTCGCGGACACCCTTTCCTATTTCTAAAAATTGGTAGGGATCCGCCTTCGGGAACTCCGGCGTGAAGATTGGCGCGCCGTCGCCGTCCGCTCCTACTCCGCTTGCCTTTTCTCTCAAAAAGCGAAATACGCCGAACTGCCCCCTTAACGCATTTTGTAATTTTCTTCTTACCTTATTATATTATAACCAGTATTTTGTAATATTTTTGAAAGAAAATGCACACTGACCCCCAGTTTCCTAACGCCTACGCACCATCCGGGCATCCCATTTCAGCGAAATCTTCCGCTGCCTCCATTTGTTGACGCATTACCGAGGGACTAGGAATCCCGCTTTCTCGAAATGCTCGTCGTCACCAACAAAAAATTGGCATCCTTCTGCCAACATGACCTCAAAGGAAACACAGTCTGTCAGACTTAACCTGCGTTCACGTGCTTGACGTGCACGGGCTGCGCCCAGCGCGTGCAACCTCTCGTCTACCCATACGACACGGCACCTTGGAGCAAGTTCACGTAAAAAATCCTCCATGGCGTTCCATCCGAGCCTGGCTTGAATCAGCGCCCAACTTTCATGAATCACATAACTCGAGGTGAAAAGAGCCCAGCCCTCGGACTCGGCTTGAAGGAAAAGCCGCTTGGCCTCTGCATGAAACCGATCCTCGCGATCCAAAAATGCATAGAATCCGCTTGTATCGATGAAAACGCTCTTCATCGGATCGATTCCGCCCAAACGCGGTCGTGCATCTTCAATTCCTCTGTGGGCAAAGACGTATATTTTCCGGCAAGCGACTCCAATGGAGCCAATGCGCCATTCTTTTTGCCTTTCAGAAAAAGACTGACACTCTCTCGAACAAGATCCGAAAAACTACGCTCTGTCACCGCTCCAACCTTCTTGAGAGCATCATATTGCCACCCCTCCAACTGAATCTGCGTTTTAATCATAATGGAATAATGGCACTTTAAACCATTATGTCAACTTGATTTCGATCTTAAGATTTCAATAATACCATTGGCACTTTGAAATTAGACTTTGCAGCGCAAAAGAAGGGGGCATGGCCGTCTCGGCCGTGTGAAGACTGGCCTACTTTGCTCGCAACCCTACCCATCGTAACCAAGGAGCACGCCAACGCACACAGGCGGGACGCACTGTGCCCCTCTCCTAAAATCCAAATGCAAGCTGCTTTTGGTATAACGGCTCCGCTTGCCAAAAAAACCACAAAATGAGGTTACTGCGATTTGGAATCACAGCAAGCGACATATGGACTTATTGCCATTTGTCCATATGTCACCAATGCATTTTCCCAAATAGGTAGGGATCCGCCTTCGGGAACTCCGGCGTGAAGATTGGCGCGCCGTCGCCGTCCGTCTCTCGCGCTCTGGCTTGCCAAGCCGTACTCGCGCAGCGCGGGAGTCAGATCACGGCTTGCCGGGATTGGCGGTCAAAAAACGAAACGGACGCAAGCTCGCTTGGGGAAGTTTGCTTTTTTTGAAAGCCACATTCGTGCAACGAATGCGCCCGCGTGCTCAATTATGAAAATCATGAAAATCAATATTGACTCGTTCGCTCCCGCTCAGTTGATTCGCAGGATCTCCCGACCTGCTGCTCCTCCTTCGGAGCTGCCTTGCGGCAGTCTATCATCGACCTTTCCCAAAGGTCTCGATTCGCCCTTCGGGCTGCCTTTGGCAGTCTATCTCGACCTTTCCCGAAGGTCTCGATTGTCTAAAAAACTCTGCCTGCTCCCCTTTTTCTCCTGTCCATCCTGCTAATCCTGTCCGTCCTGTCCGTCCTGTCAAACCCTCCCTATCAGCTTGCTTAAAAAGCACAAAGGAAAATAAATCGGGACTGCCCCGAATGGAAACCTTGCCTCTCCCTTGGGATAATGCGCTATCGCGCGGGTGTTGCTCCGCGCCTCCGCGTCACCGCGTGAGATCTGGTCGTGCCGCTTAAAACTTAATGCTTATAAACTTAAAACTCCCTCCCCCATCCCACACTGACCCTTTTTACGTTTTTATTTTGGGTGAATCCACATTTTATCCTTGACTTTGCGGTGATTAGAACCCACATTCACCGCATATATGCGGTAAATGAAATCCTATATCCACGAACAAGCCGATTGGCCACGTCTCCGCTTTAACGAGTCTAGATTGCTTCCACTATTGGGGCAAGTCCGTCATTGCCAGGGTCGCCTGCTGGGTAAGATGGCGGGACTAGGCTTCCGCATCTGCTCCGAAACCTCCTTGTCAAACCTCACTGCAGATGTCCTGAAATCCAATGCGATTGAGGGAAATAGGCTCGATGCCGACGAAGTGCGCTCATCCATCGCCAGACGCCTCGGAATGGATGTCGCCGGAACACCTCCCGCTAGCCGCGATGTCGAAGGGGTGGTGGAAATGATGCTCGATGCCACGCAAAATTATGCCCGTGCGCTTACGAAGGAACGCCTTTTCGGTTGGCACGCCTGCCTATTTCCCTCAGGACTTAGCGGAATGCAGCGCATTGCCGTGGGTCGCTGGAGACCTCCCGAAGCGGGACCGATGCAAGTCGTCTCGGGTCCGATCGGCAGAGAGCGCATTCATTATGAGGCCCCTGCCGCCGAGCGCCTTGAAGGCGAAATGAGTGCCTTTCTTGAGTGGTTCTCGCGATCCACCGACGATCCCGTGCTACGTGCCGGTATCGCCCACTTCTGGTTTGTCACGATTCACCCCTTCGAAGATGGGAATGGCCGCATCGCCCGAGCCATAGCGGACATGGCACTGGCAGAAGCGGATGGAATGCCTGATCGCTTCTATAGCATGTCGACCCGCATTGAAAAAGAACGCAAAGACTACTACGCCGTCTTGGAAAAATGCCAGAAAGGCAGCGTGGATATCACCGCTTGGCTCGACTGGTTTCTCGGGTGCCTCGGTCGAACCGTTGAAGATGCCGAGAAAAACATCGAATCCGTCCTGCGTAAGGGAGCCTTCCGAACATTTCTGCTGCAGACGGATATCAATTCCCGCCAACGGAAAGTCCTTGATCTCCTGGTAGAAGGCTTTTCCGGAAAGTTGACCTCGTCCAAATACGCCAAGATAGCCAAATGCTCAGCGGATACGGCCTTACGCGATATCAAAGACCTCCTCTCCCGAGAACTTCTCTCCCAAGAAAAAGCCGGAGGGCGCAGCACAGCCTATACGCTACAATCTTCCTCCTTGAAGAACAAAAATCTTCGTCCAAATTGAACCCCCTGCCGGCTGTATTCAGGTTTGCCTCCTCCGCGCCTCCGCGTCACCGCGTGAGATCAGGTCGAGTTTCTTAAAACTTCACTAACCCAATACCCCTACGTTCGTGATTTTAGCAAAGGGGCGGAATTTTTTCGGGGGGTTCCGATGCAGCTGCTTTGCGAAAGGCTTCCATGAGTTCTGCTTGGTGAAGCGAGGCCCACTCCGTTACCAACCCTCTTGCGCGAGCGGGTAGTGAGCCATCGATAAGCGCAAGAGTTTCAATTTCAAATTTCGCTGTTTCACCAGCATACTGAACATGAAAGTGAGGTGGCGCATGGTCAGCATAGTAAATCTGGACCACGATCCCATAGAAACGGGAAATCTCAGGCATAAGCCAATTTGTTTTCCAAATTTGGAAAGACTTCATCTGGAAGCTTGTTGCACACCCGCATGTATAAAGCATCTGGGCAGAGGTCTATTTCATGAGGCCACTCCAGCGCGCCAAATTCCGAGACTTTAACTTGCTCAAAAAATCCAGTCTTTAGCCATTCTTTAAAAACCCCAACACCCGCATAATCTGAAAGATCCACCATTCCAGAAACCCCATCGTCAAATGTAAGGACCAATTGAAACCTGCCGCAAATTTGAAAATTCACGATTTTCATATTACAAAGCTTTCTGCATTAAGTGATTTTTTGCAACCCCTTTTTTCTTACTCATCCAAATTGAACCCCCAAGGCTCGAAGGGCCTCTGCCGGCTGTATTCAGGTTTGCCTCCTCCGCGCGTGTTGACTCGTTCGCTCCCGCTCAGTTGATTCGCAGGGTCTCCCGACCCGCTCCTCCTTCGGAGCTGCCTTGCGGCAGTCTATCTCGACCTTTCCCAAAGGTCTCGATTCACCCTTCGGGCTGCCTTCGGCAGTCGTTCTCCGCTGCGCTTCGTTTGCCCACCCTGGGCTACACATTTGTCTCTCCGTAGATCAGTGCGCTATCGCGCGGGTGTTCTCTCTACGTTCGATTATCTTGCCCTATCGGGCTCCCTGCGGGAGTTTGATTCGCAGTTTTCAACTGCTCACCCTTGCAGGGCTGCTTACGCAGTCTTTCTCGGCTACCGCCTCGATTCCCGAGCGGCTTCCCAAGCCGCCTGGGTCGCGTGAGATCTGGTTCAGACTGCTTAAAACTTAATGCTTATAAACTTAAAACTTTCTCCCCCATCCCAAACACCTACTCCTCTATTGCAATGATGTGGAGGACGAGGTCGAACTTCGCGAATCCCAAGGGTTCAAAGTAAAAGATCTTGCCAAAGCCCAGCAACTTGCCGAAGAGAATAGAAACCTCATTATACAAAAATGGAATGAACACCTTGCTTGATACTCCCAAAAAAGTGGATTACTCCGCGCCAAATATCGTGATCGAGATGGCGAGCGGGATAGTTTTGAGTTTTCCAGTTAATGACAACCCGCGTTTGGCCAAAGGATCCTCCGCCCAACTGAGAAATGTGGAAGTCTCACCCTTGGGATTGCATTGGCCTGATTTGGATGAAGACCTGTCTTTTGAGGGTTTGCTTCGAGGAGATTTTGGGCAACACCAATACTAGTTCCAGTCTCCACACGGCCGAGACGACCATGCCCCCTTATTTTGTGCTGCAAAATCCAATTTCGAAGAAACAATGACCCCCTTCTTCTATTTCTGAAAAATGGTAGGGATCCGCCTTCGGGAACTCCGGCGTGAAGATTGGCGCGCCGTCGCCGTCCGCCCCCCTCCGCCCCCCTCCGCGCCACCGCGTCTCCGCTTGAGATCTGGTTCAGACTGCTTAAAACTTAATGCTTAGAAACTTAAAACTCTGTCATCCACAGATTGCACAGATTTTCGCAGATTGTATGGTGAAAAGTGTTACCTATGTCCTGACCGAACCCCGAACCCGTGCCGCTTAAAACTTAATGCTTAAAAACTTAAAACTCTACTCCCCCATCGGGATGCTTTGTGTGTAGAGGGATTTGACTTTGTACACGGCTGCGGATGTCGCTGTGGCGGGGGAGGTGATTTCGACTTCTACCAAGGTTTTGGTGAGATGCTCGGAGTCGGGGTTACCGGCTTTATCCAACGCCTGGGCGTAGGCGTAGATGGTGAAGAAGTTACTGCAGGTGGTTGCACCTGGGAAAAAAGGTGAGAGGCG
This sequence comes from Terrimicrobiaceae bacterium, assembly GCA_044377415.1. Taxonomy (GTDB): domain Bacteria; phylum Verrucomicrobiota; class Verrucomicrobiia; order Chthoniobacterales; family Terrimicrobiaceae; genus UBA967. The sequence goes on from JBILZC010000085.1 coordinate 5,696, forward strand.
GAGTTCATTTGATTTTATGTGTCTAGGCGAGTTTGTATATCGAGTTGAAGATAATAATGTCGTGGAATTTGTGGAAACCAAATCTGCGATATCTCTGATTTCGGCGACCTCCGAGGGTAATACTAATTGATTTGCCGGGAATCCTTTGCTCTTGCGAACCCTGTTTGTTGCCGTATTGTTGGATCCCCAGAAAGACAAGGGAGACCAAGTCATGTTCCCAATATTTCTTGCGATCAACTGGGACCAAGTGGTGTTACTTGTGGAAAGCCCAGCAGCCAAAGTAGCATTGCCAAGTTGTTCGTAGCATATCATATCTGGCACATTTGCTAAAGCATAGTTTCCAGACAGTCCATAAGGGTTTCGAAAGATTTGGCAGTCATTAGAATTTGCGTTGTCGAATGACTGTAGCAATGACTGGAGTGATTTACTTCTATTTGAGGTGAGAGTTCCGTTCGAGGTTGCGAATTTATTATTTAAATTTACATGGGCTGAGGAGTTCAACGGGATGGTCGTGGTGTTCATTCCAAAAGAAATGATATCCAGCATGGCCCAATCGGGAATGAGCGATTGGGTTGCCATGTTTCCGCCACCATCAGTAGATGATATTTCATTTTTGGGTTGCACTTGCATACGCAATGTGCGCCAAGGATAGTTGGTAGCGACTGTGCCCAAATCCCTTGGAGCAATAAATAAATTATTTCCGCTTGCATCAAGGAATTGGAAGCCTGGGTCCCACCCTTGTATTCCAGAATAAAAGTATGGCCAGCGCGTTACACCGGTATCATTTATAAACCAAGCGCCTTGGTTATGAATAAAATGATCATAGATAGCCTCAGTGCGCCATGCATCTGGCAATGGGTCACCGGGAATAATGTTATTTTTTGTCCATGAGGAATTAGATGTGAAAAGGCGGCTCGAACCAATATTATTCGCCTCTCCATGAATATAATAATCTTTGCCCAAAAATCCATATCCTTGCTTTAGGAGGAGGGTTGCATCGCTTCCCCACGTCGAATTTCCAAAAGGTCCCCAAGTGAATGTTGCGTTGTTGTTGTATGCCGGCCAAGAGCTGGCGGGACTGCCCAATGTGCTTACACTTTTCAGCCGAGGATCGAGTCGCCCATAGCTCCGATTGGGGGCCGGGGCAGGCTCCGGATCAGCCCATGAGACGATAGAGTTGGTGGTAAAGGTCGATGATGGGCCTTTTGTTTTAGTAGGCCCCGCTACGTTTATGACAAACCATGCTTCACTTGGTGGAATTTTCTTTTCTAATGTAGTTGTTGTGAATCCAACAGTCAACGCGTTGCAGGTAAAATTGCCAGCCGTAGCGTTGTAACTTAAAGGCAGGTCAATTGCTGGAAACATCGTTTCTTGAATTGTAGTTCTGAAGTTTCCGCTCACTGTTGTTATATTTGTTGTAGAACTAGTTCCGGTTTTAGTGTCAGTAACGGGCGAAATATCAAATCCACCTACATCCCTTCCAGCCACCACCCAGTCTCTGATTGTTGAGGGGTCGTTAAAATTGGCAAGGAGGCGGATTTTTTTTATGCTCGCCCGCATATTGCTGATGCTGTTTATCCTAATATTGCTTGATGCGGGGTAGGAGAATCCCATGGAGATTTCCCCTCCACGCAATAACGGCGATAACCTGCCAAGAGTTCCAATATGGTATCTGTAAGAATGCCCGTTTTCTAATTGGCTTTTCCAGTTGGGCGTGCGGTCTATAGTTGGATTAATAGTCCAGGAGGAAGGTTTTGAGTCGCCGATTCGCCAATCATTCGTATCAGGCCAAGCAAAATTTTGGGTGTATGTAGAGGCCGAATTTGTGCAGAATTGATTAAAGGGGCCGTTTGTTCCGTTCACAGGCCAAGTGCCGCCCAGAGAGATTGTGCTGTTGGTAGTCGAACCATTTATTGTTGTGCTGTAGTTTACATCATAAGTTAAAGAATCTAAATCTGCTATAATTCTGCCTGTATTGTTTGAAGTTGTTACCGCTCCTCCAGTTTCCCAACCGATCGTTTCGATGCATACCTGTAAAATATTTCTCATCCTGATGTTGCCGCCGGTGAGCTCGACAGCCAATCTAGCAGAAATTCCTACCTCGTTGAGACCTGGAAATGAAGCTTGGCCGAGATATTCTTTAGGAATACCATCGGAATCCAAATTATCCCCACCCAGCAATGGCCCTGTGTAGGCATAACTATTATTGTGGTGGCTGGTTTTATTGAATTTCCTCTGGAGCATATTAGCCGCGATTTGCTTGAGACCGACGGGCGCAGCCATGGCGCTGCCGTTGATGGTGTTGTATTTATCGGCGTAAGTTTGTCCGTAGATGTTCTTGAGGTGGGGATCAGACAGAGCGGCGACGATTCTATCCACCCCTGTGGAATTCAGAGGAACCTCAGTGGTGTCGTTGATAAAAAGCCTCCGTGCGCCCCATGGGGTGTATTTCATGTGGAAATCTCTTAGGGGGGCCGCACTGGTCGCAGCGATCTGGGCATTCGTGAGGCCTAGCGCCTTCTGCGCCTGTTCCTGTCGGAAAAAGCTCGTCCATGTCGTCATGTTGGTCGAGGCCGTAGAGTTTCCAGCGACTATACTATCCAGCGCAGCCAAAGTCGTCGTGTTATTGCTCAAGGCGGAAAGTGAAAGCCCTCTGGAATTCGCGATATTGAGCCCGGAGCGGTTGCTGGTGGCCGAGTTGAGGTTGATCTTTGTGCCCTCGTCATCAACGTAGTAGGCGATGCGGCCGATGGTTTGGTTGCCACTACTATCTTTCACATCCACGCGATAAACTGAAATGTTTTCGGATACATTGCCAGTGATGAGGCCGGCGATGGTGGAGTTAGTCGAGTTTGCCAGATTATTCATATTCACCGTGCCGTTGGCATTGGTGGAATTGGCGGCAAAAAAGAGATTGGTGGTGGCGTTTTTAGTGCAGTTTCCATTTTGGAAGAAAAATTTCTTGATTGCGCCAGGTTGGCTGGTGACGACGCCCGTGTAGTTGCTGGACATGGAGCCATTGCCATTAAAAGCACTATGCAAAGTTGCCATCGCCTGCTGGGTGGCGCTGGAGGCGAACTGCTCGGCCTGGGTCTTCGAGGTGTAGTTACGCGTGGCGGTTTGCTCCGTGCGGGTGGAGGAGAGGAACGAAGTGACGATTGCGGACAGGAGAACGATCACCAGCAGCGTCAGAATGAGCGCCGAGGCGTCTTCTGCGTTTTTGGGGAAATAACGTTTCATTGGAATGAATCAACCACAACCGAGGGAGGCAAAAATGGCCGTGCTACCATTATATTCTCGATACCGGTTAAAATCAAAATATTTAAGGGTTTATACACTTATTCGGGTTGGGTCAGGTTATGGAGTACGAGGTGATTTAGCGGGTGGGGAATTAGTAACTGCCCTCATAGGTTCCTGCCTTCAATGTCAGAACGATGCGTGTGCCTTGGCGGATGCCGCGCAATGGCTTGCCGTTGATCGTGATTTCTTCCTGGCTGGGCTTCGCGGGCAACGCGAGCCGCGCTTCGGTGTTCGCTGGGATGCTGACTTTGAAATGCAGGTTGCCGTCCGTTTTTTTCCATGAAACAGGAACGGGGCCGAATTCCGTGACTACCACGCCGTAGGCGTCGAGGAGGTCGCCTAAGTGGGGCTCGATGACAAGTTGGCGATGCGAGGCTGGGGTGTCGCGGCGTATGCCGAGGACATGGGCACTCAGGAAGTAGCCTGGAAACATGCCGTAAATGTGGGCCTTGGATTCGCCCTTGATCACTTCGAGATCTTCCCATGAGCATTGCCACGGGGAAGCCACCATGGCCTTCCAACCATGACGGAACATGTCCAACACGCGCGCGTCGAGATCCGGGCGGTCCATGGCATACATCTGTTTCATCACATAGTAATAGACCATGAGCGACCCGGAGATTTTCTCTGGGGTGAGTTTCAGCATCGCGTCGAGCACTTGGGCGCGGCGGTCAGGCGGGACAATGCCCCGATCCAATGCAAAAATATTGGCATGTAGGGTCGGTTCGTAGAGATCGTTTTGCTTCGTGAGAGTGATGGCTTTATTAAACATCTGGTCGGCGGGCAAAATCTCCGGTGTTCCGACGGCAGAAAAATACGACCCCGTTTTTTCATCCCACAAAACGCGATTGATGAGCTTGCCCAAATCTTCCGCCTCTTTGGCGAAACGGGCTGCGTCGGCCTTTTCCCCGATGGCCGCACCGAGAATTGCGCTATCGGCAAGGGCTTTTT
>JBILZC010000151.1:0-3267 GCA_044377415.1 Terrimicrobiaceae bacterium
GGTTGAGGCTGGTTGGGGCGGAAACTGGCTCGAAACCAAAGACGAAGCAGGCAAATCGCGCTTTTACACATCCGTCAAGACAGCCTACCTCTCGCATGGCCCTTGCCTGAGCGATGTGCGCTACGACGGTTATTATGGGAAAACCCGCGAAGTGGATTTGCAATGCACCGTACGAGTCCCCCGCTGCGATGACTATGTGCGGATATTGTTCGACCAATCCTACACTTTCCAAGCCACAATCCCGACGAAGGGATGCTGGCTTTTCAATATGGGGGGCGGTCATCGACTCGCCACGCCGCGTGTCGCCTACGGCAACCGGGATGGCCTGATCGCCGAGATCCCAGCTCCCGCTCAGGCCAAAACCGGTGACCTTGTTGTGGATCACCTCGAACTCAAGGGCGAAGGCCCTTGGTGGATCGCCTATCCTGATGCCGATGTCCAACTCCCACCGGGACGTGAGCACTTCGGTAAAGCAAGTCGCGCCTTGGTCATCCGCTCCTATAAAGCGAAATTTGGTGGAAAGATCGTCACCAATCCGTCTCTCAGCCTCTCCGTGCACACGGTTCAAGGCCCCGGCAAGATGGATATCGATTGCCTTCTCGTCCCGCCGAAGGACGTCGCGGAATTCCAACCCGGCGACCGCGTGGATATGGAACTGGAGTGGATCACCGTGCCACGCAACGCCGATGAATACTATGGCCCGAATGAGGCCCTCCGCCAACATCTCACGGAATCTCCCCGTTCTTGGAAGACGATCCACCGCGAGGCAGCCGGAAACGACCTCACTGTGACCGCCACTGGCGGCGTGGTGACCCGCCGCTATCCGATCTTCATTGAAGCTGAGGAACCGCTTGTTTCGATGGATGCCGTGAAAGGATTGTTAAACAAGCTGCCGAGCTCATTGGCGGCTTTCACATTGCCTGCGCGGGTGGTGCCTTGGCTGAGACCAAGTGTGACGGTGGACATCAAGGGCGGTGTTGGCTATGTGCCGATCCGCTTCGAGCGTCTTCCTATCGCTGATGGATACCGACTCTACGAGGAGGTCGCCGGCAAACTCGTCCCAGTCGATCAAACCCGCCACGGGAACGATTTTTGGCAGGCGGAATACGATGCTTTTACAAAAACTTATAGCCTCACTTACAACCTCCCGCTCGACGGCAAACCGACTTCGCGGTGGGTTCTGAAAGCAGAAAAATAAAGGTCAAACCAAACCCAGAGAAAAAGGAAGGACGCTTGATTTCAATCGCGAACGATTATTATACCAAAAGCAGCTTGCTTTTGGGCTCCAAGAGAGGGGCACAGTGCGTCCCGCCTGTGTGCTGCGGTCTGCTCCTTTTGTTCCGATGGGGAGGGCGCGAGAAAGTAGACCAGTCTCCACACGGCCGAGACGGCCATGCCCCTTTCTTTTGCGGTGCAAAGTCTAATTCCAATCACGAACGATTCTTAGCCTAACATGGCAACACCCAGTTTTAGCCAAATGGCTAGGATGACAGGTGCGGCCCTATGATTTAAAAATTCAAATTGAATCCAGGTCATTTACTCCCATCATTTCTTCAGCACATGAATAAACTCATACTCCCAAAGATCTCTCACCTTCCGATTTTCTCGTCGCTTGCACTTTTGATGCTGGCGCCGACTTATGCCGCTCAAAAATCCTCTGCGACCAAAGAGGCCACTTCGATGGAGGCCAATTTTAGTGTGCCTCCGACCGATTCGCGGCCGCGAACATGGTGGCATTGGATTAATGAAAACGTCACGGAAGACGGAATCACTAAAGATCTGGAAGCCATGAAACGCATCGGCTTGAAGGGAGCACAGATTACCAATATTTATCAGGGTGGCCCGCCAGAAGCGCAGGGGGAGGATGTGATTTTATCACCCGCTTGGATCAAGGCCGTGGAGCATGCCGCCAAGGAATGCAAGCGTCTCGGATTAACCCTCGGCGCCTCGAGCGCAGCGGGGTGCTCGGGATCGGGTGGGCCTTGGATCACCCCCGAACTTTCGATGCAAGAGGTCGTGTGGAGACACAAATTTGTTAAAGGCCCTGTGAATGAAAAGATCGCCTTGCCACAACCTCAGATCAATGACGGCTTTTATCGTGATATTGCGGTCTTGGCATTTCCAACTCTACCGGGTGATGCGGTGCCGGTGGCGGCCCTCCATCCGGAAATCAGTTCGGACATTCCAGGCGTCGATTGGTCGGCGGCGATCGATGGAAATGATGAAACCTTTGTCACGCTTCCCAAGCCCAAAAATCCCAAGGAAAGCGCGTATGTCGTCTTCAAATTTCCAGAGCCCGTTTCCGTCGGATCTTTGAGCTTACAAATCGAGGAGAATAGCAAAACCCGAACCGTTAAACTGTTCACCAGCGATGACGGAGTGAACTGGGCCCAATCCGGCATGATTCATCGCTGGAGAAGCGAGTTTGTTCCTGACAGGGAAGAACTGATCGAGGGTGTTCCTGCGAAAACAGCCCGCTTTGTCAAACTCGAGTTCCTGCCTTCGGCTCCAGCCGTGCCAATGAATCTGTATGAGCTCAACTTCCAATCTTCCCGTTTAAAAGAAATCCATACGAAAGCCGCTCGCATGAGGGCGCAGCCAGAAATTTCGAACCATTCGAAGCAAGTCATTTCTGATGCACAGCAAATCCCCTTGGATAAAATTGTCGATTTGACCGATCGCTTATTGCCTAACGGTGAGTTGGATTGCCGCCTGCCGGAAGGCGATTGGACGATTTTGCGCTTCGGGCACACCACGAACGGAAACGAAGTCAAGCCAGCGTCGGACAGGTCGAAGGGCCTAGAAGTCGATAAAATGGACGCCGAAGCCATGGAGTATCACTTCAAGGAGGGCATGCTTGGCAAGATGTGCAAGTTTTTGGGTCCGTTAACGGGCAAGGTGTTCGTTGATGTGAATATCGATAGCTGGGAGGCCGGTTGCCAAACTTGGACGAGGAAGTTTTTGGAAAACTTTTCTCAGCGTCGCGGCTACGATGGCCGGAAATGGTTGATCACGCTCACCGGCCGGATCGTCGGAAACATCGACTTAACCGAGCGGTTTTTGTGGGATTACCGCCGAACAATCGGCGACCTGATCGCGGAGAATTTCTACGGTAAAATGCGCGAGATGCTCAACAAGGAGGGCATCAAATTGGAAGCCGAAGCTCCCGGCACCGGCACGCCTTGTCAGGTGGACCAAATTCAGTGCTTGGGCAAAATCGATATCCCTCAGGGAGAATTCTGGATCGGCGGGGTAGCGGAGCCCACA
>JBILZC010000153.1:0-3261 GCA_044377415.1 Terrimicrobiaceae bacterium
TGGAGGATGCCGTGTTGCGTCACGGAGGAACGAAGGGTTCGGACCTCGCCTTGGTGAACACGGATCGTCGTGACTGGTAGCCGAGCGAAACACCTCCCAAACTTATGTTCAACTCCTTAACCGAATCCTAACCAGCTCCTCGTAAATTTCATAATGAAACTCATCATACTACTGACCTCCCTGCTCACTCTCGTCAGTTCGGCGGTAGCGGAAGGCGATATTCCGATGGTGCGCACGATCAGTCCGGAACTTCAGCCCAAGATTCAATTCCTTAATCCGCAATATCTCGTCTATCTGCCGACCGGGAACACCGACGCGAAGTTGCCTTTGTTGATCTTCCTCCACGGCGCGGGAGGTGTCGGGATTCACATCCAAGAGGTCAAGGGCAAGCCGACGGAGATTTGGGAAGGCATCCAGAAGTTCAAAAAAGGCCCCTGCATCGTCGTTGCGCCGCAGTGCCTGAAAAAATCAAAGAGTGGAGAGCGTGGCATCTGGACGCCGGAAGACCTCAACCTCCTGCTCCAGGATCTCAAGGCGACGCTGCCGGTGGATGAACGGAGAATCTATCTCTCGGGCATCAGCATGGGTGGCTATGGCACGTGGGCCTGGGCCGCGCATGATCCGCAACACTTCGCAGCCATCGCCCCGATCGTCGGTGGAATCGGCAGGGAAGGGCCGAGGGATGTGACTCCTGATTTTGACCAGTGGGCGACGAATCTCGCCAAGATTCCCGTCTATGCCTTTGCCGGCGGCTTGGACAAAACGGTTCCGCCCGAACGATCGGAGCGCATGATCGCCGCCATTCAAAAAGCCGGCAGCAAAGACGCAAATCTCAAGGTTTATCCGGATGAGGGCCACAACGCCGGTCGGGTTGTCGTCGCCTCGGCAGAATATTACGAGTGGCTCTTCTCCCACAAGCGCGACTGACGAAATCGCGGCAAGATCAGCCGCCAAAAAATCATTTTTTTGTGAAAGGCTTTCTTTTTCGTCACACAGCTCATCCATTGGCTGAATTAATAGGCGACAAGCTAGCGCGTCGTCGTTTATGAAAAACACTCTCCTCCACTGTGGCTCCCACTCCTTTTGCTGCTATCCCTGCCAATCCTGCTCGACTAGCGGCAAGGAGCCAAGGATCTCGACGTTTGGTTTAAAATGAATTTTAAGATAAAAATCATAATTCTTACTCTTGCGGCTGTTTTTGTGGCTGGTCCGGTTTTTCTCGCCTCCGCTGGCGTGGAGAAGGCATCAGCGAAACCCAACATCCTTTTTGCGATAGCGGACGATTGGTCGTTTGGCCACGCGGGAGTTTACGGCTGCAAATGGGTCAAGACGCCGGGCATGGATCGCGTGGCCCGCGACGGCATCCTTTTCACGCAGGCCTATACGCCAAACGGCAAATGTTCTCCCTCACGCGCGAGTGTTGTTACCGGTCGCAATCCGTGGCAACTGAGAGAGGCGGGTAACCACTGGTCGGTGTTTCCACCGGAGTTCAAGTCCTACCAAGAGGCCTTGGGTGAACATGGGTATTTTGTCGGATTGACCGGTAAAGGCTGGGGCCCCGGTATCGCCAAGAATGCCGCCGGCCAGGACCGTGAGATGACCGGTAAGCCCTTTGATAAAAAGAAACTTCCCGCCAAGCCGACCAAAAGCATATCGGCGGCCAATTACGCTGGAAATTTTGATGATTTTCTGGATGCCGTTCCCAAGGGCCAGCCCTGGTCATTCTGGTATGGCGGCCACGAGCCGCATCGCGGATACGAATATGGATCCGGCGTCGCCAAGGGCGGCAAGAAGACCTCCGATATCGATCGCGTGCCCGCATGTTGGCCAGATACCGAGGAAGTCCGCAACGACATGCTCGATTACGCGTTGGAGGTGGAAAATTTCGATCTGCATCTGAGCCGCATGCTGGCAGACTTGGAAAAGCGCGGACTGCTCGAGAACACAATCGTGGTGGTGACCTCCGACAACGGCATGCCGTTTCCGCATTGCAAAGGATACGCTTACAATAATTCCGATCACCTGCCACTGGCCATCATGTGGCCTCAGGGCATCGCCAGGCCGGGTAGGGTGGTGGATGATTATGTGAGCTTCATTGATTTTGCCCCTACCTTCCTCGAGGTTGCCGGCATTGAACAAATCAAGAGCGGCATGGCAGCGATCACGGGCCGCAGCCTCACGGAGATTTTCAAGTCAGACAAATCCGGCCGCGTCATTCCTGAGCGGGACCATGTTCTCATCGGCAAGGAACGAAACGATGTGGGTCGACCGAATGACGAAGGGTATCCGATCCGCGGCATTGTCAAAGACGGGATGCTGTATTTGCACAACTTCGAGATAGACCGCTGGCCCGCAGGCGTGGTGGAGACAGGCTACAAGGATACGGATGACAGCCCGACCAAGACGGCCGTGCTCGCAACGAAGAGTAAGCCCAAGGACAATCACTACTTTGCTGCCTCCTTCGGGAAACTGCCTGCCGACCAGTTGTTTGATCTCAAAAGTGATCCAGATTGCATGAAGAACCTTGCCTCAACGGTTTCGTTTGCCGCCTTGAAAACGCAACTTTTCGATGAGCTGAAACAACAGGAGGATCCGCGCCTGTTGGGCAACGGAGAGATTTACGACAAATATCCCTATGGCAATGAATCCAAGAGAAATTTCTATGACCGGATCATGCGCGGCGAGAAGATAGAGGCGACTAAAGAAGAATAAAAAAACCCAAACAACATTTCGATTATGAACCCCATCAAGAAACACTTTTCGCTTTTTGCAGGCATCCTCGGATTGCTGCCAGTCGCATCGCCAGCCGCTGAATCGTCGCCGCAAGCGGACAAGAAACCCAACATCATTTTCATCCTCCTCGATGACGCCGGGATCGGCGACATATCGGCCTATGGTTGCAAATACGGCGTCACGCCCAACATCGACCGGCTTGCGGCGGAGGGAATGAAATTCAACAGCGCCTACAGCGGCAGCGCTGTCTGTGCGCCATCGCGTTGTGTACTCATGACCGGTCAGCACACGGGACACGCGCTACGCCGCTCAAACCAAAGCAAGGTCGGCCTGCTCTCTCTACCACCCGAACAACCAACCGTGGCCCGGTTGCTAAAGAAGGCCGGTTACGCGACAGGCGGATTCGGCAAATGGGGGTTAGGCAATCCCGGCACGACTGGTGTGCCGGAGAACTTGGGCTTTGATGTGTTCTTTGGTTACTACGACCAAGTGCATGCGCACGAATATTACACGGACTACCTTGTTCGC
>JBILZC010000152.1:0-3261 GCA_044377415.1 Terrimicrobiaceae bacterium
AACCGGATTCTGCGGCATTTACTTTTTTTCACGCCTTTTCAAAAAATGGGAAGGAATCTCTCCCTTGGCCTATCGGAAGCGTGTGGGCGAAAGATTTTAATAGCCAAAGGCCAACTTGAAGGGAGCAGAATGGCGGGCGGTGTGCGGGCTAAAGTCCAAGCTGCGCCAAGAACACCTTTGTTAATATGAGAAAAACAGATTTCCAATCGATCCCCATTCTCATTTTCCTTGCCTGCACAGGCTTTTCTCAGGCCGGAGAGCAACTCGCAGATCAATTACCCCAATCGCCGAGCGGGGTGACACCGGCCCAATGGACCCCCCACCCTAACAATCCTGTGCTCACGCCAGGGTCGAAGGGCACTTGGGACGCAGGCGCGCTTGGTTCAATGAGCGTGGTCAAAGTCGGTGAGGTCTTTCACATGTATTACGAGGCTTGGGGAACGCGGGAGAATATGTCTACGGACTACAACTCACTGCAAATCGGCCACGCGACCTCCAACGACGGCATTCATTGGAACAAGGATCCAGCAAATCCAGTTCTCACTAATGGCACTGCGAATGATTGGGACCGCGATGGCACCTGGGATCCATTTGTGATCTACGAGGATGGCATGTTCAAGATGTGGTATGGGGGCGGCATGGATAACCATTGTGACTGGGGCTACGCGACCTCCTCCGACGGCGTGCACTTTGTGAAGCACGGACAAATCAGTCATCTCGGTCATGTCGAAGATGACCATGTGATTCATGACCCTACTAGTGGTCGTTACGCGATGTATTACTGGGATCGAAAGCATGAACCTAACGGGCTGCGCATAGCTTGGTCGTCAAACGAAACGGACTTCGATTTCGCTCTCGCCCAACCAGTGCGCATCGAAGGCTTGCCCGCTCATTCTATGCACAAATTCACACATGTTTTTCAGGAGGATGGTCGATGGCTCATGTATTTCGCCGAGTTCAAGCGACCAGGATGCAAGGGCTGCTGGACTGGGTACGCCACCTCGCCGGACGGAGTGCATTGGCAGGTCCAAAACTCAAGGCTGATGCAGGGTTTCGATGCCGAAATCCTGAAAGTGACCGATGACCTTCACTACATGTATTACGCTCCGGATGGTTACTTTGATCAAAAGAACTGTGACATCCGTCTCGCCGTACTGAAAGGCAAACTGCACGATGAGGGAATCCACTTCAGCACATCAGCGCCCTCTACAAGTCAGCCTCTGCAATCCCATTAAAATCTATGAAGAATCAACTCTTACCCATTCTTTTCATCCTCGCTGCATCAATCCACTCCCCCGCTGAATCGCGATGGGATTTTGATGCGCCAGGTAACTTTACGATCACCGAGTCACCCAAGAATCCGATGCAATTTGTCGAAGGCGTACGCGGAAAAGCCCTCGTTTTTGATGCCTTCAACACGGAAGTCGTAATCCCTCCGGACAAGTCGCCCGCCCTCGGCGAACGCTTCACCATTTCAGGCTGGGCGGCTCCACAGGAGTATTCATGGAATCTCTCGGCCATCATTAATTGCCAGCAGGACTTCCTGAAGGGATATTTTTTTGGCATCAATCAGATTGGACAACTGGTCGGGTCGGTTGCGACCGACTCTGGTTGGAAGACCTGTATCTCGGAGAAGGCCATCCCGCTGCTAAAGTGGTCGCACGTGACGATGGTATGCGATGCAAGTAAGGGCATCTCCCTTTACATCGATGGAGAAAAAGCGGGCGAGTCGCTCTTTGCCGGAAAAATCGTCATGGCTGACACCACCCCGACCGTCATCGGAAAAACGCAGGTGAAAATGACCCCTGCCCTCACGGAACGCAAAACCAGTCAGGCGTTCAAATCGTGGATGTATTTCGACGGTCTCCTCGACGAGTTGGAAATCCGGAATACGGCACTTACCGATGAAGAAATCCGCATGGAATTCCAAGCCATCAAGATCGCAAATATCCAGCCCCTCCAATTCCGAAAAATGCCCTCCGGCACCGATGATCCCAAGCCATTCGGCGCTTATTACGCGAAGCTCAAGTATGCTCCCGGGTGGGATTCACGCTGGCAGGGAAGCGAACTGCCCGATGTGGTCGTGCGTTTCGATAACAATCCCGTGAAACTCGTCTTCTGGCGCGGCACCGGCTACATTCCCGCATTGGTCAGCGAAAACGGAATCTGGATGACCGACCAAAGCGGCGAGAACTTTGGCACTGGCGAGTGCTATGAAGCCATGGGCGACAAGCAATGCCGCTACTCGCATGTCCGCATCATCGAAAATACGCCAGCCCGCGCGGTGATCCACTGGCGCTACGCCCTGGCTTCGATTTCCCATAAGATTATATTTGAAACCGAAACCTATCCGGGCGACTGGATGGATGAATATTGGACTGCCTATCCTGACGGCGTCGTAGTCCGCAAGCAGGTTCTCTGGAGCGAGTATAAATCCCCCGGGATCTATCAATTCCAAGAGACAATCCTCTTCAACCAGCCAGGAACAAAGCCTCAGGACAATCTCGAAAACGAGGCCATCACCTTCATGGATATGGACGCCAAAAAGGCCAGCTACTCTTGGGAAAATGGCGCACCAAAGAATTTCCCCGAACCCAAATTCAAGCCGATCGAGATGGTAAATTTTAAATCCAAATACCGCCCCTTTAGCATTCATCTCCCCGACAGGTTCACGCGCCCATTTGGCTTCGGCTGGGTCAAGGGCTACTCGACCTTTCCCTGCTGGAATCACTGGCCGGTCTCGCAGGTTCCGAGTGACGGTAGAAACGCCCAAGCCGTCGATAAGCCTAGCCACTCGTCCTTGACCGGGATCAACGGCGATCTCCAGAAATTCGAAAAGTTTCCCGACGGTTCCATCAGAGTCCGCTCCCTGCTGGGCATGACGACAGACCCTATTGATTCCCTCCTGCCGCTTGCCCGCTCATGGAATTTTCCACCGAAACTCGAAACAAAATCTGCGGGCTATCTCTACTCGGGATACGACCCATACCAAAGGGCATATCTTTTGGAAAAGATGGCCGCAACCGCAAACGAGCTCACGTGCGAGATGACCGCAACAGCGGAATCACCCATCCAAAATCTCTGCCTCGTCATCAAAAACTGGGGCCCCTCGCCGGCTTCGATCCAAGTCAACGGCAAACCCATGCAGAATAAAGACGTCAAGCTCGGTATGCTAGGCTCCCTCGAAGGCAACGATCTCGTAGTTTGGTTGTTCCTGAAATCAACAGAAAAGACGATCATCTCGGTGAAATGAGGTCCGAG
>JBILZC010000154.1:0-3245 GCA_044377415.1 Terrimicrobiaceae bacterium
TATTGCTTCATTCGAGGGCCGCTTGGGGCGACGCAGCTCCGCTTCATGGATGGAGTTCTGAAACCTGCGATGATCTGGTTCGATATCTTTCGAATCATCCCTCACTCGATGCCATCCCGAGCAATCTCCCTTCCTTGCAGTGCGCCATAGAAGGCTTAATGGCATCTGAAGAAAACTTTCAGCACTGGTCAATACGTCACGCTGAAGTGCCTATAAATGCGCTTTTGCAAGGAACGGTTTCTGAGATTCTCGATCAAGCCAAGCGAGCCTTGGCGGAGGGATGTGGTTGCTTGAAAATAAAAACCACGCACGTTCCATTGGATGCGTTGCCTAGATTGCTAACGGTTATTCGTGATTTCTCTGAATGCACGTTTCGCCTTGATTCCAACCGCTCCTGGACCTTTGAAACATGCATGAGGGTTGCTCAAGATTTGGATGGGTTGCCTGTGGAGTATTTGGAGGAACCCTTGCGAAAGGGCGAGTCACTCCCGCATTTGATTGCACAATGCCCTGTGCCTATTGCTCTTGATGAAACATTAAGGGAGATCGGTGCAGACGAATTGGGGCGCTATCAAGGCACGGCAGCTTTAGTCCTCAAACCGACCTTGATGGGAGGATTTGAAACCAGCTCCCGATTCGCGCAAGCAGGTGCATCGCTAGGGATGAAATCTGTTGTGAGTGCCTGCTTCGAGTCAGGTGTCGGGATTTATGCTCTGGGGCGATTCGCCGCTTCATTAGAACTTATTGGCGCTGCGGGTCTCGACACTTATTCGCATATTCAGAAAGACCTGCTAACGCGGAGACTTTCTCTAGAAAGTTATACCTTTTGCAGTTCTGCCGAACTTCCTTCTGTCGATGAATCCGCTCTGCTTGATTGAAGAATCCGCCAAAAACTTTGGAGATTCGGTAGCTCTATACGATCTCTCAAGCGAACGAAAAGTTTGTTATCGCGAACTGCCGGATTTTTTGAGACTCGTGACCAAGAGTGCAAGTGAATGGGGAGCGTCTCCCTTGGTTACGGTGATGCCCACGAGTTTCGATCATGTCGCACTTATCCTTGCAGGCTGCCTTGCTGGTCGCCCAGTGGCTCCATTGAGCCCTCGCTTACCTCGGATGGAAATCCTGCGGCGAGCTGCTTTCGTACGTGCACAAGGGATTTATGGGGTATCGAGTTTTGAAAAAAGGGATCCCCTGCGTTGGGAATTAAAAGATGTAGGAACCTTACTCTACACGTCGGGTTCAAGCGGCACGCCAAAAGTGCTGGCTCATCGCTGGGGAGCCCATTTGGCGAGTGCTGCCGGTGCTGAGGAACGCATTCCATTGGCTCCTGGATGCGGCTGGTTATTGTCTCTTCCGCTGCACCATGTGAGCGGGATTTCGGTTCTCATTCGTTGCCTTGCCTCTAGTGCGACCATCGTCATACCGGATCCCTCATTGCCGCTCGAAGCACAGATTTCGAATCAGGCCATCACCCACTTATCCGTTGTTGCGTTACAATTGGATCGCCTTCTTGTTGCTCAAGCTTCGCTACACAGACTGAATGCGGTGCTTGCTGGAGGCGGCCCTATTTCAGCCTCATTAGTGCATCGTTCTATCGAGTCTGGGGTTCCTCTTCATTTGACCTATGGCATGACTGAGACCGCCTCCCAGATTACGACCACAGAAAAACTCACAACTTGTCCGTCTCCGATTCACGCTGGAATCCCTTTGCCGGGAAGGGAGATTCGCCTTTCGGCGTCGGGAGAGGTGCAGGTGAGGGGGGGAATCCTAGCGACTGGGGTCTTGAACTCCTCAGGATGCCTAGACCCGATCGCGGATAGCTCGGGCTGGGCCTCAACTGGTGATCTCGGCATCTTAAACGAAAATAACGAATTAATTCTCCTCGGAAGGCGCGATCGCATGATCATCTCGGGGGGAGAAAATATCCACCCAGAAGCTATTGAGGCGATTCTTAGCGATGTTCCTAGTGTAGTTCGGGTTGCGGTGGTAGGGATCGCTCATTCCTTCTACGGAATGCGCCCAGTGGCTTTTGTTGCTGGGGACGTCGAGGCGGAACATTTACGGGATTTCCTTGCGGAACGGGTCGAGAGATTTGCGATACCCGATTTCTTTATCCCGTGGCCAGATACCATTCCCATCGAAGATGCCAAGATTGACTACGCTGAACTGGCTCGCCTTGCTGCGATCATGACCCATTAAAATAGGCCCATTCGTTTTTGTTGTTTGGGGAAATGCTTGTGAGTGATATTTCAAGAAACGTGTTTCGAAGACTGATTAACCGATTTAGGTCGCTGGGCTTGAAATTGCTTGAATTACATGACTCGCCAACCTCGTTGGCAGGAGGGGTTGCCATTGGTATTTTTGTCGGGTTCACTCCTCTTTTTGGTTTGAAAACCCTGATCTGTTTAGGGGTAGCTTACGTTCTGCGATTCAATCCTATTGCCGCTGTCATCGCAGTGACTTTGCATGATGTTTGCACGCCTCTTTGGCCGGTGATACTCGAGATCGAGTATGAGATTGGCTCATGGATTCTTAAGCTCTTGCATACCACTCCTGAAATATCGGACGCAAAAGAATTTCATATTAGTGACCTTATGAAGTGGACAACATTTTTGGGGATTGGACTTCCCATGCTTTTAGGTTCCTTGTTTTTATCTGCCCCATCGGCATTGATCAGTTTCTTAATCACATACCCTATCTTTAAGCGCCGCGCTGTTCGCCGGGCCGCACTGCTTGAGGCAGAGAGCCCTTGATATGAAAAAAGCCAATACTATCCTTATTGTTGTTTGGACGCTCTTAGCGGGATACCTCCTCACGCTTGAATCGGGTTCTTCCTCTTGGTGGGATGCTGCCTGGGTTTTGCTCCTTTCCACACTGGCTTATGGTGGTCTTGTCACACTATCTGGATTGGCTAAGGCACGTGCTTGTGCGGGCATCGTGTTGGTCGTTTTTTCTGCCCTCATTGCCCTCACGATTTTCACTGGTTGGCCCCTAGGCCCAATGAGATTCTGTGGGCCAGAGGCGCTGAAACTCGGGGTGGCGTTCCCGCTTCTTCCACCACTTTTGGCCTTTGCTTTCCTGACCTTGGCCCAAAAAACAGCCGCGCAGATTTTTTCCTCTTTTGAACGGAATGCTCTGGCGGCAATCACGACAGGAATTTTTTGTTTCACGGTGGCAAACGGATTACTCTTTCTCTGCAAGAACCGACTTTGGTGGCTTTGGAATCCGTGGGGGGGAGGAAGCGC
>JBILZC010000021.1:0-29600 GCA_044377415.1 Terrimicrobiaceae bacterium
TTACGATGGGATTGATGGGATGAATTTGAGCTCATACTTGATGCATCATGTCTAGCAGCTAGACAATAATCAAGCTAAAAAAATAGAAGCTCTGAAGGGATCACTAACTTTTTTGTCCTGCACCCCCAATTGGATTTGCAAAAAACGTCAGCTAGGAGTGTGTCGTGATGGGGCGTATTTATGGTTTTAATAATCAGCGCAATTTGAAATTTGTCTTCGGCTTTAGCAATGGGGTGGTAAAAAGATGCGCAAATTGCTAGCGACAAAAAACTTACAAGTAGCGATGAGCTTAATGGCAGTCAAGTTTTCAACACAGATACACAGATAGATGTGTGAAAAAACGCTTTTGGCGTGCCTGCCTTGTGGCTGTGGGCGAGGTACGTGATCGTCAATCCACAGCTCGGTGAAATTTTTTGCAACATCGGCATGTCAGCAAACTGGGTTGCGTCTGCCGACCTTTTTATGCACTGGACTGTATTAGTGCGAGGTCAGTTTTTGTCACGGGCGCCGAGGAAATCGGCTAGGGCTTTTGCGAAGAGCCTGTGACCGTGGCTTCCCCAGTGGGAATCGTTCGACAAGTATACATCCGGGATTCCGGATGCGATCGCATCGGTGAGGATCTTGTCGGTGCGAGGAACTGGGAGCGAAGGGTCTTTGGCGACTTCAGCAACGAGGTTCACTGTGGCATCTTGCGGGTTCTTGAGATACGGCGCGTAGGATGAAGTTTTGTCCGGGGCAATAAGGAGAACAAATTGGGTGACGCCATTGCTCTCGATGATTTTCTGAAAAACGGAAATCCCGCCCCGAAGGTCGCTGTAATCGGATTCTTCAAGGTCTTTTTTTCGGGACTCGTCGAAATAGACGAGAAGATCTCGGTCGTTCGGCGAGCTGAAGAGACCCGACTGGGCCAGCGGGACTTCCAGTACTTGGTTGTTTAGGTGGGTTCGGCGTTGGAAAATGGCGCCGAGGTGTCCAAGTACGTGATCGGGATCATAGCCGGGCTTGGTTTTTGCCGCTTCCTCATGGGGTGCAATGCCAAGTGGTTTGGCTGTCGCAAAGAGCGGTTCTAGCGCTGTCAGAGAGGCTTTCTTCGGAGGAGGAGTTTCTTTTGAAAAATAGGCTACTCGCTCGTGCAGGTAGCGTTCGACGGATTCAAAGATGAAAAGCTTAGGCGGGAACTTTTTAAATGCCTCGGATTCCATGATCTCTTGCGGCCAATAGCGTCGGGTATCGATCACAATCATGGAAAGCCCCGTGCGGTTGATAAAATAATTCTGCCAACCGAAGCGTCGGCTTTCTTGATCGCAGCTGAAGGAGTCGCCCAAGAGAACGACATCATAATAGCAGTTGTAGTCTTTGAGGTCGGTGGTGACGTGAAAGAGGTTTTTGTCAAACGTGGTCTGAGGCGCCCGCCAGCCAAAATCGTTTTCGGCATATCCTCCCACGCGGGCAAGGTCGCCATCCACCGGCAGAAGCCATGAGGCGATGGCCCAGACGGTGGCCAGAACAGCGAGGAACCAGACACCTGTCAGACGACTATATGTAGTAAGGTTCATATTAAAAATCCCGATAGAGGAATGAACTCACGTTGCTGAGATTGAGCATGCACCAGATGAAAGTGAGTATGGTAAGGGCGATCCAGAGAAGCGAGGGTTGCCAACCGAACGGCAGAAAGGCGCGCGGCAAATCTTCGATTTTTTTCCCGTAGGTGATGATGCCGGGCTCCATGTTGGCGAGGAGTTGTTGGCTGTTTGGGAGGAGGCTCACAAACAAGGCTAGTCCACCGAGACACGCGATTAGGACGAATTGAGGGTCAATCGTAAAGCCGAGTAAAGCAGGTACAGCCATGAGCATGGGAGACGATTTAAAGAAGAGGGGGTCACCGGGAATTAGGAGGCTGTTGGCGCCGGTCAAGCCAGCGAGCAATCGAAATGCCTCCTCGGGATTCGCCGCTCGGAAAAAGACCCATGACACAAGCACGGCGAGGAATGTCACCAACCGTCCACCCCAGCCAGTAAACAGGGCGGCTCCAGGGATTCGTGTGCGTTCATTGAGTGAGGCCCAGTAGTGATTCACCATCAAGTAGGATCCGTGCAGGGCTCCCCAAAGAAGAAACGTCCAACCCGCCCCGTGCCAAAACCCGCCCAGCAACATTGTGAGGAAAAGGTTGAATGAGCGGCGGAATGGGCCGCAGCGGTTGCCGCCAAGCGTAATGTAAACGTAATCGCGAAGAAACCGAGAGAGCGTCATGTGCCAACGCCGCCAAAAGTCGGTGATGCTATCGGCCTTGTAGGGAGAGTTGAAATTCAGCGGCAAGCGGATGCCAAACAAGCGGGCTACACCCAGCGCCATGTCCGAGTAGCCAGAGAAATCAAAATACAGCTGAAACGCATAGGCGAGGGCACCGATCCAAGCGGCGGTCATGCTGATCGGGCTTCCCACGTTCACCGCCCAGAAGGCCTGATTGGCCCAAGGAGCGATCGTATCCGCAACGAGGACTTTTTTAGCCAAGCCCATCGTGAATAGGGTCGCTCCCACGGAGATATCCGCGGAACGCTCTGCTGCCGATCGCATTTTGCGGAACTGGGGGAGGGACTCTTTCTGATAAACAATCGGCCCGGAAACGATCTGCGGAAAAAAGGCCGAATAGAGGAGAAACTCAAAATAATTGCACGGGACTGCTTCGCGCTTGCGTGCGGCAACCAGCCACGCGATCTGCATAAAGGTGATGAACGAGATGCCCAGTGGCAGGAGGACTTTTTCGATGAAAATATTCGTTTGAAGAACCGCATTCAAATTGGCGACGAAGAAATTTGCATATTTGAAATAGGCAAGGACAAGGATGTTGAAGCTCACCGATCCGACGAGAAGCCATTTCCCTGAAGATTCCCCGCTGCGCGAGAGGCGACTACCGAGAAAGTAGTTCACCGCTGTCAGTGGCAGAAATAACAGCAAGACGTTCGTATTAGTCCACGCGTAGAAAACCAGTGAAGCCGTAAGAAGCCAGAGCTGACGCCAAAAAACAGGTGTCACTCGCTCTAGCAGGAGAAACCCAATCAAGACAATCGGTAAGAAACTAAAGAGAAACGTAACGGAGTTGAAAAACATACGTTTGAGCGGGGGTGTGTCTGCAGTGTAGCTAAAACCCTTATCCCATCCAGAAATTTTCTAAGTGGACAAAATTGGTGCGGGCACAAAAAATCCCGCCCGCATTACTGCGGGCAGGATGATGATCCAATCGCGATGAAGTCTTATTCCGCTGGGGCGGCTGTTTCTTCTTCGTCTTCTTCGTCGCTGACGACGGGAGCGATCGCTTGAAGGACTTCGTTGGCACGAAGGTCGATGAGTTTCACTCCTTGGGCATTCCGGCCGGTTTCGCGGATTTCGGAAATGCGTGTGCGCACCATTTTGCCCTTGTTTGTGATGAGCATGAGTTCGTCATCGTCCCGGACGGTGAGTGCACCCGCGACTGCGCCGGTTTTGTCATTCGTCTTCATGGTGATGATGCCTTTGCCGCCACGGCCTTGGAGACGGTATTCTTCGAAGCTCGTGCGTTTGCCGAGGCCGTTTTCACCGGCGACGAGAAGTTGGGCGTCCTTGTTCACGATGGCGGTACCAACGATGTAGTCACCTTTGCTCGGGCGGATACCCCAGACGCCGACGGTATCGCGGCCTTGGTCTTTGACTTCCTCTTCACTGAAGCGGATGCTCATGCCTTCGTGCGTGATGAGGACGATCTCATTGTGGCCTTCGGTGAGCTTGCAGTCGATGAGCTTGTCGCCATCCTCGATCTTGATGGCAATGATGCCGCCCTTTCGGATGTTTTTAAAATCGTTGAGGTTGGATTTCTTCACAATGCCGCTACGGGTCGCGAAGACGATGTGGAGACCTTTGTTCCAGGTTTCGTCATCCGTTTTTTGTCCTTGGATACGAATGGTGGCGGTGATTTTTTCCTCACTGCGAAGCTCGAGGAGATTCGCGATCGAGCGACCTTTGCTGGCGCGGGAACCTTCGGGTATTTCGAATACGCGTTCAACATAGCAGCGACCACTCTCCGTGAAGAACATGAGGTAATCGTGCGTGGCGGCGGTGAACAGATATTTGACGAAGTCGCTGTCCTCTTCTTTATCCGCCTCCCGGGCGGTCATGCCTATCACGCCTTTGCCGCCGCGCTTTTGGGCGCGGAAGGCGCTGACGAGTGTGCGCTTAATGAAGCCGTTGTGAGTGAGTGTGACAATCACCCCTTCGTTCGCGATGAGGTCTTCGATGGTGACTTCGCCTTCGGCGGGTACGATCTGTGTGCGGCGAGGGGTGCCGTATTTGAGTTGTAGCGCGCGGAGTTCGTCTTTGATGATCGTAAGGACGCGGTTTTCTTTCGCGAGAATATCCATCAGATCTTTGATGGTGGCTATGAGGGCATCGTATTCGTGCTTGATGCTGTCGCGCTCGAGGCCAGTGAGTTGGTAAAGGCGAAGGTCGAGGATGTGACCGACTTGTTTCTCTGTGAAGCGGTAGTGACCATCTGCGACACGGGCTTCGCTGCGAATGAGCAAGCCAAGGTCCACCACGGTTTTTCTCGTCCATGAGAGGGCGAGAAGTTTGGACTTCGCGTCATCCCGGTCGCGCGAATCTCGGATGATTTTAATGAAGTCGTCGATGTTCGCGAGTGCTATGAGGAACCCCTCGAGCTTTTCGGCTTCCACTTCAGCTTGGTCGAGAAGGTAACGAGTACGGCGGAGGATCACTTCCCGGCGGTGCTCGATGTAGCTTGTGATGGCGTCCTTGAGTGAAAGCAACTTTGGCTTCCCGTGGTCGATAGCCAGCATGTTCGTGCTGAAGGAGGATTCCAGCGCGGTGTGCTTGTAGAGATTGTTGATGATGACTTTCGGGTTGCCATCGCGCTTGAGGTCGATGACGACACGAGTGTCTTCAGCACTCTCATCGCGGACATCGCTGATACCGGTGAGGATCTTTTCGTTTGTGAGATCGGCGATGCGCTTCACGAGATCCGCGCGATTCACGTTGTAAGGGATCTCGGTGATGATGATCTGTTCACGTCCGCCTCGGACTTCGGTGACTCCCACACGCCCGCGCACCTTCACGGAGCCGCGGCCAGTTTCAAAGTATTGTTTGATTCCGGTGGTGCCTTGCAGGATACAGCCGGTCGGGAAATCCGGGCCCTTGATGTGATCCATGAGCCCAGCGATCGAGATATCAGGGTTCTCTATTTGAGCGCAGATGCCATTGATGCACTCGCTGAGGTTGTGCGGTGGGATGTTTGTGGCCATGCCCACAGCGATGCCTGTGCCGCCATTGACGAGCAGGTTCGGGAATGCGGCTGGAAAAACGGTCGGTTCCTCGCGGGTTTCGTCGTAGTTCGGACGGAAGTCGACGGTACCCTTGTCCATGTCGGTCATGAGGGCGGCGCCGAGATGTTGGAGGCGGGCTTCCGTGTAACGCATCGAGGCTGGCGGGTCACCTTCCACGGAACCGAAGTTACCCTGTCCGTCGACGAGCATTTCGCGCATCGCCCATGGTTGTGCCATGTGAACGAGGGTTGGGTAGATCGCTTGGTCGCCGTGCGGATGGTAGTTACCCATCGTTTCACCGACGATTTTCGCGCACTTGAGATGCTTGCGGTTCGGTTGGACACCGAGTTCATTCATCGCAAACAGAATTCGGCGCTGAGAAGGTTTCAGTCCGTCGCGTGCATCCGGAAGGGCGCGCGAAATAATGACCGACATCGAGTAGTCGAGGAACGACTTCGACATTTCATCGGCCACATTAACGAGTTCAACTTTTTCGTTTTGGGTATACATGGTTTAGCTGGGCAAAGATTCGGGAAAAATAGGAATGAGAAGTTTAGTGGCGGCAGCTCGCATCCGGCTATCGGTGGCGCAAAGGGGGAATGCGGTCGCTTGGTTGCAAGCGGCGAGATGGATGGCATCAAGCGATCTTAAGGCGACATCCGGATGGCATGTCTCGAGAAGGAATCGGGCGCGAGTGAAAATTTTATTATCGATGGGCAGAATGAGCATCTGGCCAGAGGCGACTCGAGCATCGAACAAATTCAAAGCCGCGCGTCGCATCGAATCCGTAATCAGATTTTGGCGTTCTTTGCTGACAAGAGCAGAGGCGACTTCCGTAATAGAAAGTTCTGATGTCCAAAGTAATTCTCCCACCAGAGCGTTTTGGAAAAAGGTGGAATCGGGTTCGGCAACGAGCAACTTAACGATAATGGCGCTATCAAGATACATAGCTAGGGTCTCGAATCGCGCTCTTCCCGAATGATTTCGTCGGCGGTTGGACCGCCAGTCCAAGGTGGCATTTTTGCGAGATGCTCGCGGGTGCCTGTGAATGGAACGTGTTTGGGTTTGCGAAGTGCGCTGATCATGGCCTTCGGCTTGCCGCCGCTGGTGATCGTGATTTCGCGTCCACCTGCTGCCAGTTCGAGCAAGGCAGATAGATGGGCTTTGGCGGAGCGCACACTGATTGTCTCGCCAATTCCGGGCATCAAGGCAATTTCCTGCAAAACGGAGGAGGATTCCCTCCCTAGATCGGCCAGGTAACTGACGGTTTTCTTCATGCCTTAACGTAGTCACGTGTAGTCACGCTTGTCAAACGTCCAGGCGGGCGTTGAGGGCATTGTCCTCGATGAATTGGCGGCGGGGTTCGACCACGTCGCCCATGAGAATGGTAAACATACGGTCGGCTTCGACGGCGTTGTCTTCATTGAGTACGACCTTGAGCATTTTACGCTTCTCTGGGTTCATGGTCGTTTCGAAGAGTTGTTTGGGATTCATTTCTCCCAGACCTTTGAATCGTTGGATCGAGAGGCCGCGTTTGCCTATCTCAATAATGCGGGCGAGAATCTCGGGTATTGCGAAAAGAGGGGTTGTGACCGCTTTGTCACCCTCGCCCTCGACGAGTTCAAAAATCGGGCTGTCGCTGCTCGAGTAGTGTTCGATTTTGAGGCCTTTTCTGGCGAGTTCGTCAATGAGTTTCTGGGCGGATGTGGATTCGTGGAGTTCGATGAGCTTCGCGCGGCGGCGGTTGGCGGGATCGATCTTTTCCTTTTTCGCTTTCGCTGGCGCGTCGGGGAAGGGGAATTCGCCTTCGACCGGCTCGGGAGCCTCATCGTAAAGGTTTAAGTCGCGGTTGCCTTCGTGGAACTCGCGGACCTGCGCTTCGCCTGGGAAGTAGCTCGCCCACTCCGTGTTGCCTTCGCGGACTTTGACCATGAAAGTCGGGAGTTTGCCGGTCGCGGGATCACGTTCGGCGAGGTATTCCTCAAAGTCACCGCCGTGACGCCGGATGGCATCGCTGAATTTTGCAAAGCGCTCGAGGAGTTCTAGGATTTCCTTTAGATGGCTGGAGTTGAAAACTTTGCCATCAGCGAGGTTTTTGATCTTCACTTCGTCGGCACCGATGCCGATGAGGATCTTGTTGAGTTGAGCATCGTCATCCACATATTCCTCGCGTTTTTTGCGCTTAATGAGGTAGAGCGGAGGCTGGGCGATATAGATTTTGCCCTGCTTGACGAGTTCCACCATGTGACGGCAGAAAAACGTGAGGAGAAGGGTGCGAATGTGGGATCCGTCGACGTCGGCATCGGTCATGATGATGATCCGGCCGTAGCGCAATTTCTCAATATTGAAACTGCCTTCGCGGTCTTTCTCGGTCGCGGCAATGCCGATGCCGGTGCCGATCGCGGTGATGAGCGTTTGAACTTCTGTGTTTTGGAGGACTTTATCGAGGCGGGCCTTCTCGACATTGATAATTTTGCCCTTGATCGGCAGAATGGCTTGGAATCGGCGATCGCGCCCTTGCTTGGCCGAGCCGCCGGCCGAGTCGCCTTCGACGACGTAGAGTTCGGTGAGGGCTGGATCGCGCTCCGAGCAGTCTGCGAGCTTTCCGGGAAGTCCGCCACCGGTGAGGGCGCCCTTGCGGACTGTCTCACGCGCTTTGCGAGCGGCTTCGCGGGCCCGTGCGGCCATGAGGCACTTCTCGATGATGCGCTTGCCTACATTCGGGTTTTGGTCGAAGTGCAGCATTAATCCCTCGTAACTGATCGAGCCAACGATTCCATCCACCTCGGGCGAGATGAGCTTCACTTTCGTCTGGGATTCGAAACGAGGATCGGGATGCTTCACGCTCACAACGGCGGCGAGGCCTTCGAGTACATCGTTTCCGGTGATCGGGACGTCTTTGTCCTTCAGCAGGGAGTTGTTTTTTGCGTACTGGTTGATCGCGCGGGTGAGCGATCCGCGGAAGCCGCTGCTGTGCGTGCCGCCGTCCGGATTTGGAACGGCATTCGTGTAACAAAGGAGCTGCTCGTTGTAGGTGTCCGTATAGTTCAGACCAATCTCGACGATCACCTTGTCCCTCGTGCCTTTGATCATGATCGGCTTGGGGTGAACGAGAGATTTGTTTTCGACCAAGCGTTGTACAAATTCCTCCACTCCGAGTGGGTGAACGATCTGTATCGGCTTCACGCTGTCTTGGCGCTCATCAATGAACGTGAATGAGAGGGGAGCGTTGATGTAAGCCAAATCATTCAAGCGGGTGATGATGCGCTCGGCTTTGAACTCGATTGTTTCTTCGAAAATCTCCGTATCTGGCAGGAAGGTGATGAGCGTGCCTGTCTGCTTGGTGGATTTGACCTCGGCGATCACATGCAGTTTCTGCTTCGTTGCGCCGCGCTCGAAGGACATGGCGTGGATCTTGCCATCGCGCGTCACTTCGACTTTGAACCATTCGGAAACGGCGTTCACGCACTTCGCGCCGACGCCGTGGGTTCCGCCTGAGTATTCGTAGTTGCCCTGCCCGTATTTTCCGCCGGAGTGCAAGCGGGTGAGAACGAGTTCTACGCCGGGAATGCCTTCTTCTTTGTTAATGTCGACGGGAATGCCGCGTCCGTTGTCGCGAATGGAAATCGAGCCATCGGCATGAATGGTCACATCGATATGAGTGCAATGGCCCGCCAGAAACTCATCGACCGAGTTATCAAGAACCTCGCTAACGCAATGGTGGAGAGCTCGCTCGTCGGTTCCGCCGATATACATGCCGGGCTTTTTGCGCACGGCATCCAGTCCCTTGAGGGAACTTAAATCATCGGCTGTGTAACCGCTCGCCTTGAAGTCCGGCGTGGGTTTAACGGCTTTCTTGGCTTCGTTGTTAGTGGCGTTTTTTTCGGGAATTTGTTCGTCGGGCATCTGATTCAGAATTTCGTCGCTGTGATCGGTGGACAATTCAGTCTCCCATTTAAACGGGGATGTCATCGCTGGGCAATGTTTTTCCGCAATTTTCTGGCTTTTCCACAGGATGTTGGGATGTGATAAAAAGTCAGCCACAAGATATTGGAAAAGCCGAAACTAAAATCTCTTCAAGTCATCACGGAAGTCGTCTGGATTTTGCTCATCATAGGCATCGGCCTAGCCGCATTCACATGGAACCACGAAAGCGTCTTTTTTGGTGGTCAGGTTTATTTTACCGACGGGGATTGCTATGCGCGAATGACGAGAGTGCGGATGATCGAAGCTGAGGGTTTGCACAGCATAAGATCGCATGACTTTGAAAATTTCCCGAATGGGACGACGCCCCATACTACGATGCCGCTCGATGCCCTCATTGCGGATTTTTCGCAAGTTCTGCGGCCCTTTTTCTCGAATCATTTGTCGCTGGCGGGGGCATGGATTTCGCCAATGTTAGGCCTTTCCCTGCTTGTCTTCCTTGCGGCTTGGTCCTTTCGACTGAGGTTGCCCTATCGCCGCGCGATGCTGTTGCTTGTCGCTGCCTCGCCGATTCTCGCGCATGGATTTCAAATAGGTCGACCGGACCACCAATCGCTTCTTCTTTTCTTGATTGCCATTGCGATCGCTGCCGAGGTGGGCATCGTTTTGCAGCGAGGGCGTGGCTGGGATTTTGTCTCTGCGGGCGCTTGGGCGCTCGCGCTATGGGTTTCGCTCTTTGAGCCCTTGATCCTTCTCGGCTTGGTGCTGGTGACTCGAGGAGCCCTTCTGGTTTTCACTCCGCAACTCCGGCCAACTCTGCGGAACTCCATCGCGCCAGTCAGCCTTTTTGTCACGTTGGTCGCTGTGGCTTTTTTTGTCGATGGCTGGCGGGTGGCGGCCTTTCATCCGGCCTTCGATCGTTGGGCGCAAAATATCGGGGAGCTTCGATCGACGACTCCTGCTGTGCTTTTTGGTTGGGGCGGATGGCTTCTTGTTTTTTTGCCGCTTTTATTGGTTTGGCGGTTTCGTCGAGATCGCGAGCCTGCGAGTTTGGTGTTCTTGGTGCCGATTATGACGACAGCAGGGCTGGCTTTGCATCACGCTCGGTGGGGTTACTTTGTTGCCCTTTTTTGCACGATAGCGCTGCCATGGGCCTTGAGTGCGCTGCGACCGCGGTGGTTGGCTTGGATGGTTTTTGTGGTTTCTCTCTGGCCGGTCGCTAGCGAGTGGGATCACGTGTTGTATCCCACAGATGCCGCCTGGCGCGCCCGAGCGGAAAACCTCGCTGACGCCGTTGCGCTCCGCGATGCCGCTATTCGCCTGCGAGGGTTGCCGGAGGGAGGAGTGATGGCGCCGTGGTGGTTCTGTCCGGCGATCGTATGGTGGAGCGGGCAGCCATGTATCGGGGGTAGTTCACACCAAAGTCTGCCCGGCATTGTGGATTCGTGTGAGTTTTACCTTTCGGAATCTCCAGAAAAAACGGAGTCCATACTTGCTAGTCACCAGATCCGATACGTCTTTGCTTATGAGCCTGAGCGTATGATCTCCAATTCCGCCCAAATACTAGATCGCCAACCGATCTCCCCGCCGCTTGCCGAACCCCTGTTTCAGCATCCGAAGTCGAGCTCAGCCAGATTAGAAATGATCTACGCGAACCGGTTTTTCAAAGTCCTCGGAGTGCGCGCTGTTCAGGGATTGTAGGGCTGAAAAAGGTCTATTGACCTATCGTTTTAACCCACTCGCCTGAAGCAGATAAGTCTTGGCCTGCACCACTCAGGGTTCCGCCAATCGTTCCGCAACCCGTTAAAGCCAAGCTCACCACGGCAAGTAAAAATAAGAGTAAATATTTCATTGAATTTTAATGATGTTGTTGGGTTCGTTTAAGCTGAAATCTTTTTCGAATGGAATTATATTAAAAAGCGGTTTTTTTACAAGTCGGCTTTTTGCATCAAGTTTGCGGTACTGTTACAGAAAAGTCAAAAATGCTTCGGAGTTCCTAGATTTTAACGTTGTCGGCAGAGCTTAGTCTACGACGGCCATGCAGTCGCCGTAGCTGAAGAATCGGTAGCGTTTGCGGATGGCTTCTTGGTAGGCGCGGAGTGTGTTTTCGTAGCCGGCCATGGCGCAGACGAGCATAAGGAGCGTCGAGCCGGGGAGGTGAAAATTGGTGAGGAGCGCGCCTGTATGTTTGAAGGTGTAAGGGGGACGAATGAAAATGCGGGTGCGTCCATCGTGGGGCAAGATCTGTCCCGGCGGTTGAGATTCGAGCACGCGGGCGGCGGTTGTTCCAATAGCGAAAACACGGGTTGCGGCATTGATGGCGGCTGCGGAATCGGGGCTGATCGAGTAAACTTCCTCGTGCATCGAGTGCTCGCGGATGTCTTCGGTTTTTACTGGCAAAAATGTTCCTGCGCCCACATGGAGGGTGACGAAGGTATGTGGGATCGTGGCTAGGATTTCGGGAGTGAAGTGAAGTCCCGCCGTGGGAGCCGCGATGGAGCCGGGGGATTGGGCATAGACAGTTTGGTAGCGCTCGTCATCGGCTTCATCCGCTCCGCGCTTAAAGTAGGGAGGGAGGGGCATGTGACCGTGCTTTTCTAAATCCGGCGGCGTCTCGAATTGGATGATTCGTTCGCCCTCGGGAAGAACGTCCAGAACTTCGGCGACTGTTCCGGCGATGGGAATGCGAACGCCAGGCTTGAGTTTGCGGCCCGGTCGGGTGAGGCATTTCCATTTGGCGTCGCCGAGAGACTCGAGAAGGAAAATCTCGATGGCGGGAGATTCTGAGAGGAGTCGGGCCTTGATGACGCGAGAGTCGTTCAGGACGACACGGTCCCCATGTTTCAAGAGAGACGGAAAATCACGGAACATTCGGTGCTCGATCTCGCCTGAATTTCTGTGCAGGACGAGCATACGCGAATCATCACGCCGTTCGGGTGGGCGGTTGGCTATGAGCTCCGGTGGGAGTTCGTAGTGGTAATCACCAAGGCGGTCGAGCATGCGCTAGACAGCTTTGGTGATGCGGGTGAATCCGCAGCGGGCAGCAGCAGCTCCGACTAACTCGGCAACGCGGCGCTTGAGTCGGCGCGCTCTTAAGAAGAGGAACAATTCAAACAACACATACGGAATCCAGGGCCAGAGGGAAGCCTCGGGGATAAAAAATTGCTGATAGGAGAGAATTCCCAAGAGGATGAAGCTCAGAAGGAATGTGGTCGCCACCATGCGAGTACGAAGGTGCACGCGGGTGAGGCATTTTGGGCCGCCATGGTATTCTGTGACGGAGCGCATTTGGATGCCCCACCAGAAACTTCCGTAGATTTGGACGTCCCAATTTTTCCAACCGGTATCGAGTGAGTAGTTCCAACCTTCGCTTTCGAGGGCCTGAATGCTTTCTTGAAGGAGGCGCTCGCGACCATGTCCGTCCTCACTCCAGAAGCGGAGATTCGTGATACTGCCTCTGGCGGGTTTGAAATCCTTTTCTACGCTGGCGATAACGGCCGGCGGGGTGCGCTTGAATCTGAGCCAAGTAAAATAGCGGGCCCATCCGCGAACGAGGGGTTGGGCTAGGGCAAGAAACGCTACGAGCAATCGCGCAGGAATCGTATCGTGTTTGGCCTCCAAGCGCGCATGGATCATGTAGGAAAGCGCCACGAGCAACGTGCCGCCGAACATGATGTAGGGGACGATGCGCAGGAAGGGGAGGGGAACCGAGATGCCCAAGATAAAGAGGGTGAGGGCTAACCATTCGATGCTGCTCAGGTAGGCTGCGATCTCGGATTGTGGGGTGGGGTAGATGGATTGGAAAAGCCCCTCGCCGAAGACGCCATGATAAATAATCGGCTTGTTGACAAGCCAAGTGAAGCGCGGCGCGCCGTAGATCTGGCCTTTCCACTTGGCCGTGCCGGTGGGGCCGAAGAAAACCAAGTGCTGAAATCGCAACATCGACTCGGCTTCGCCATAACCTTCTTGTTGTTTTCGGAAGGCTTGTAAAGTGAAGCGGCGGTAGTGCCAGACAATGGCGGCGGGGCTGAAGGCAATCACACCGCCGCTCTGTTGCAAGCGCCAGCAGAAGTCCACATCGTCACCGGCCTTGCGGTATTCGGGGTCGAAGCCGCCGACTTGATCGAAGGCCCAGCGGTGAAAAGCCATGTTGCAGCCGGGAATGTGTTCCGCGACGACATCGGTGAGAAGCACGTGGTTCGGTCCGCCCGGAGCCGCCGACACGCACGCCTGAACCCAATTTTCAGCCGGTGGCGAAATGTTGGGTCCGCCCACGCCGGCGTAGTCTCCGCTGAGAAGCGTGCCCATGAGGTAGTAGAGCCAGTCGGGATCCGCCATGCAGTCGCTATCGGTATAAACAATCACATCGCCGCAGGAGGCATGCGCGCCCACATTTCGGGCGAAGCTCAGGCCCTTGTTTTCTTGGCGGACATTTTTGACCCAATTGTGACTGGCTGCGATTTCTTGTGTGTTGTCTGTGGATCCGTCGTCCACGAGTATGACCTCGTAGCTCGGGTAGTTGATCTCCTTGAGCGATGTCAGGCAACGGTCGAGTGTTTTAGCGCCATTATACGAACAAACAACCACGGAAGCCTTCGGATAGTCGCGCAACTTGACGCGGGAAGTCATCGACCCCTCGCCGTAGAAAAGACTTTTGACGGTTTCCCAAGCGGGTTTGGGAGATCGGTCGCGGCGCACGAGTCCGAACGACCAGTCTAAAATTTCCTGCCCACCTCGGAACCATTCGTCTGTCCACGCATAGACAATCGTTCCAGCGAGGCCCCCTCGGACGACACTTTCGATGTGCCAGCGGAGCATTTCTGCCTGCTCGCTTTCCGCGTGGCGAATCGTGTCCATCCCAAACTCTCCGAGGATGAGCGGTTTGTCTTCGGCGAGGTTTTGCAGTCGGGCGAGGTAGCGCTCGAAATCATCCTGCCGGTGTAGATAGACATTGAATGTCACAAAGTCGCTATTCTGCGGAAGGAGGTACTCCGTCGGTGGGTAGCTGGCGTAGGAAAATAGGGCGCGGGGATCGGCGGCGCGGCCGATAGCGATGAGTTGCTCGACAAATTCGGTGACCTGCCGTGCCCCGAGCCAACGCACCATCGTGCTGGGGATCTCATTTCCGACGAGATAGCCGAATACAGCTGGGTGGCCGGCATTTTTTGAAACACCCTCACGGACGGCTTTTTTGGCCTCATTGCGGATTTTAGCGTCTTTTAAAAACTCAAGATGCTCGGCCCATGGGATCGAGATGAGCGCGCGGATGTGCCGTTTTTCGCAGAGATCCAAAAACCAACGCGGTGGCACATAGTAGATGCGGACAAGGTTCACTCCAGCCTCGACCATCAAATCCAGATCACGCGCCGCGCCTTCGGGGCTGCCGAAGTATTCGCCATTCTCATCGGGAGCGAAAGGGCCGTAGGTGACCCCCTTGATGAAAAACTTTTTGTCACCCTCAAAGAAAAATTTAGCGCGCACGCGCACTGGCAGCATGTCAGTCACCCCGTCAAATTAACAGGCTCCGGCGATGAAAGGCGAGGCTGGATTTGCCGACAGCCACGCATTGCACTTGGTTGGGTGTCTGGTAGGGTCTTCAAAATGTTAAGGGTGTCACTTTTTCTTTGCTGTTTTTTCCTTGCAGTCGGACTACGTGCCGCCGAGGTCGCTGAAAGCCTTGTGCGGATTGAGGCGACATCCCAAGAGCCCAATTACAGAGCGCCTTGGAGTTCCGGTGACGTTTCTTCCGGGGTGGGCGCGGGCTTTATTGTTCAAGGCGACCGAATCCTCACAAACGCCCACGTGGTCAGCAATGTGCGTTTTCTTACGGTCAATAAAGAAGGCGACCCGAAGCCCTACGCGGCGAAGGTGCTTTATGTAGCGCATGACTGCGATCTCGCGCTGCTCTCTGTTGACAAATCTGAGTTTTTTAATGGAACAACAGCCTTGGAGTTGGGCGATATCCCGGCGATCGAGTCGGGCGTTTCTGTTTACGGATACCCGATCGGCGGGAAGCGTTTGTCCGTAACGCGCGGGATTGTTTCCCGTATTGATTTCCAGACTTACACGCATTCAGGGATGGATTCTCACCTAACGATCCAGATCGATGCTGCTATCAATCCTGGAAACAGCGGAGGTCCAGTGATGCAAAAGGGCAAGGTTGTCGGGGTGGCCTTCCAAGGGTACAGAGGCGATGTGGCTCAAAATGTCGGCTACATGATCCCCACGCCTGTTGTGAAGCGATTCCTGAAGGATGTGGAGGATGGGCGATATGATCGCTATGTGGATCTCGCACTCACGGATCAAAATCTTTTCAACCCCGCCGCGAGGAGGGCGCTCGGATTGACTGATGACGATGTGGGTGTCCAGGTTGGCACTGTTTATGGGGGTGGGCCTTCCGACGGAATTATCAAGAGTGGCGATGTTTTGTTGCGTATCGACGGCCTTCGTATTGCGAGCGATGGCACGATTGACCTTGATGGAGGCTCGGTGCCCTTCACGGAGGTGGTCGAGCGAAAATTCCGAGGCGAATCGGTTATGCTAGACATTCTTCGTGACGGCGCCTCTTTGCAAGTTCAGGTCCCGCTAAGCGAGCCGTGGCCCTTTTCTCTCCAGAGCAGTGCTTATGATGTAAAGCCACAGTTTGTCGTGTTTGGAGGCCTTGTTTTTCAACCTGTGGATCAAAACCTGATGGATGAATACAAGCCCGGCAATCTGCGACTAGACTACCTTTTCGATTTTTTTGTCGAGGATGGGGTCTATCGCGAGAGATCTGAGTTGGTCGTGTTGAGTAACATTCTGCCGGATTCGGTCAATGCCTACGCGAAGGACTTTCTCTTTTCCGTGGTCGATGAAATCAATGAGCAAAAAATCCATCGGATCAGCGATGTCGCAGCGGCCTTTGCTAAGGTCGCTGACTACTACGTGATCAAGATGATTGGAACCGGGCGACCGCTTGTGCTTGAGCGGAAAG
This sequence comes from Terrimicrobiaceae bacterium, assembly GCA_044377415.1. Classification (GTDB taxonomy): domain Bacteria; phylum Verrucomicrobiota; class Verrucomicrobiia; order Chthoniobacterales; family Terrimicrobiaceae; genus UBA967. Next base: position 16,207 of record JBILZC010000021.1, read on the forward strand.
CTGTCGAAGAGGCCCGCCCTCGAATCCTGGAGCGCTATGGAGTGACATCCGAATACTATCTTAAAAAATGATTCGCCTACTTGTTTTTCTGATTTGCCTGAGCCCCCTGATGGCTGTGGATGCACCAAATTTGGATGCACCAAAGTCGATTATTAAACACCCTTATGCGCCTGTAGCGCCCTCTCCTACACCATTTGAAGACTCCGAGACCAGCGATGCTCAGGCTAGTCGGAAGATGGCAGAAAGTTCGATCCTGAGAGTGAACTCGACCAACCAGGCCTATGATTTTTTCCAGCCCTGGTTGAAAAAGTCTCCGGTCAGCCGACGGGGAGTGGGAGTTCTTGTGCAGGGAGGGCGCGTGCTGGTGACGGCCGAATTGGTGATGAATTCTAACTTCGTTGAGCTCGAAAAAGCAACCACGGCGGAGAAATCCTCTGCAACCGTGGAGAGGATCGACTACGATTGTAATCTGGCCCTCCTCCGTCCGAGCGACCCCGGATTTCTTGAAGGAACGAAGCCGCTCGTCTTGGAGAAAAGCTTGCGCGTGGGAAGCGAGGCGACCGTGCTGCAAGTGGAGACAAATGGAGAAATCGCTCAGACTATCGGAGAGATCACATCAATCAGTGTCGGCGCTTACCCATTGGAAAATCTGGGACTGCTCCTCTACAAGCTCCGCGTGCCCCTCCAGCAGCGTGATGGCAGTTTCACACTGCCCGCTGTTTCCGATGGCCGACTCGTCGGTCTCGTGATGCGCTTCGATGCGCGAAGTCAATCTGCCGATTTGATTTCCACTCCTGTCATCCGCCACTTCCTCGAGTCTCCCGCCCAAGCCCGCTTTCCGCGGATGGGGATTGCTTTTTCCTCCCTGCGCGACCCGCAATTCCGCAGGTTCATTGGTCTCACGGAGCCTGGCGGGGTCTATGTGAACGAAGTTTCGCCACATGGGTCTGCTGCCGAGGCCGGAATAAAAAAGGGGGATGTGATTCTTGCCTTGGATGGGCGTCCAATCGATCAGGATGGAAACTATGAGGATCCGAACTTTGGACGCGTTTTGTTCAGCCATCTCACCAACACCGTTGCCAAATCTGGGACGGAGGTGAATTTCACTCTGTTCCGAAATGGGAAGCTGATGAAACTCCCGGCAAAAATGCAAGCGCCGGACCGCTCCCATGTTGTGAGCGAGGCCCAACTCGCGGATCAACCTCCGAATTACGTCGTTCTTGGTGGGCTCGTTTTTCTCGAGCTCTCCCGTCCCTATTTGCAGGAGTGGGGGAACGACTGGATTAATACAGCGCCGAAAAGGCTTGTTTACTATGATGCGTTTCAAAACGAATTGCCCGAGGGGCGGGGTAAGATCGTGATTCTCGATCAAGTCCTGCCAGTGAGTGAGACTCTTGGATATGAAGCCATCCGAAGCCTCGTGGTCACCCAAGTCAATGGAAGGCCCGTGCGCAGCCTCGTCGATGTCGCTGAGGCTGCCAAAAAACCACTCAAGGGATTTCACAAGATCGAGTTCGAAGAAGATCCGAAAACGATCTTTCTCGATGCCGCCGCTGTCGAGGCGCATCAAAAAGCGCTTATCGAACAGTATTCATTACCCGCCTTGCAGCGCTTGAAAGGGAAAAAATCCCCCTGAAGTTGTGAAATATCGCATTCGCTGTCGATATGGTAGGTTCATTCTTTTGTTTGTTTGTGGGGTCGTTCTGCCGTTTGGGATAATACTTGCCGAGCAACCGCTGCAATCCATTCCGGGCTGCACTATTGTTCAAGCCACATGGGCAGATGGGGACAGTTTTCCAGTTCAACTCCCGGACGGACGGACGATAACGGCCCGACTTTACGGAGCGGATTGTATCGAATGGCATGTGAATGATGAGACTGATGCTCGGCGCTTGCGAGCGCAGCGGCGTTACTTTGGGATTGGCGGCGATGATGCCAACGCGTCCATGGCCAAGGGCAAGAGATTCGGTGAGCTCGCCGCGAAACGCACGCGTGAGCTCTTGGCCAAGCCCTTTACGATGCACACGGCCTTCTCCGACGCCCGTGGAGGCTTGGCCTCCGAAAGATTTTACGTTTTTATTACCTCCGCCGAGGGGCATGACCATGCCGCGGTTCTTGTGGAGGAGGGCTTGGCTCGTGCCTTGGGGCTCGTGCGCCGCCTTCCTGATGGAAGCGATGGTGAAGAATATCGCAATAAACTCCGAGATCTTGAACTCACGGCTGCCGCTGAGAAACGCGGTGTGTGGGCCAGCACGGATTGGAAACGTCTATCCAGCGACCGCGCCATCGAGCGGGCTGAAAATGCCGAAATCGCATCTTTTCTTAAACCCTCAGTCCCGGTCGGTGGGATCAATCCCAATACGGCAACATTGGAGGAAATCGAAGCTTTGCCAGGCATCGGTGAAAATCTCGCTCAACGCATCATCGCCGGCCGCGCCGATCGGCCTTTCGTGAGTCTGGAAGATCTTCTGCGGATCAAGGGAGTCACTCCAAAGTTGTTAAATAAAATCGGATCGAGTCTTCATTTTGGAGATCCTGTTTCATCATCCAAAACGAAGAAATAGAGCGATACGGATACCCTTTGATGGATTGTTTGATTCTTCTCTTTGCAAATGGCTTCACCAGGAATTGCAATAATTCTCTTGCTGTCTGATTCAGGCTGGAGCAAGGATGCAGAGGTATTTAAGACTCTATGAACCAAGAACCGGACGCACCAACCGACCTTTCCGGTCTGGAGATGGATCTCGCTAAAAGCTTTCAGCCTGCATGGGTGAAAGAAACTTCTTCGATTGAAAAACTGGCACGCCTTGCGGCCTCTGATAGTTCCTTCGAATTCAATGACAGGGGATCGCGCTTCTCCGATAGCCGAGACGGGAACCGAGACAGAAAGCCGCGCAAGCCGACCAGTCCTCAGCGTCCGCGCGAGGGCGATCGCAATGCCGGTGCCTTCAAGTCGCGTCGTCCGGAAGGTCGTCCATCGGGAGCGCGTCCGGAAGGTCGTCCCGAGCGTCGCGATGAGATTCGCCGCGATAGCCATTCCCAACCTCGCGAAACTTTTCTTGAGGGCTGGGAGGTCAAATTTATTCCAGAACCTCGGGGAATCGAGGGACTCACCAAGCAAATCAAGTCGACGGCCAAGGCGTATGGTCTTTTCGAGTTGGCGCGTTTGGTTCTTGAGAAATCACCACGCTACCTCGTTCAGTTCACCCGCAAATCCGGGCCCCCTCTTTTCCGTTGTGAAGCTGATGGAACTTTGTGGTTTAGCGAACGCGAAGCCTTGGCTCACACCCTTGCGAGCAAGATGGACGCCTTTTACACAACGGAGTCCATAACGGTGGAACCACCCAAGGGGGCCTTCCCCTATATCGCTCAGTGCGGGATGAGTGACATCCTTATAGGGCCGCCCAACCATCACGACTATCAGTCCAAGCTTCGCAAAATCCATAGTGAGCGATTTTCCAATATGCCATTTGAGGCTTACGCCTCGCGCGTTCGTATGGTGCGCGAAGAGTCAGTCATCCAGAAGTGGAAGGATGAACAATGCACGCAGAGCGCGTATCATCCTATCGAAACACCCGAGGGAGCTGAACCCATCACGCTGCAAAATCTTGCTGAAGTCGAAGCTCATTTCTTGAAAAATTACGCAGCCACGGCTGTTCAGCCTGCGGGTGATTCCTGCACGATTCCTGGTTCCGCAGCAGTGAACGATTCCGCTCAGCCGGTGTTTGTTTTTGTGCGTCGCGAGTTGGATAATCTGATTCGCTTTCCGCTACCCATCGCTCACGTGATAGGGCAGGAACTTTCGTCGCGCGGACTACAAATCTTCAAGGCTCACGAAAACGTGACCTACATTTCGGTGGCCCGGCCTCGCCCACTCGATCGTCAGGCGACCCCTGTCTCCGAGACACTGGCTGCGATTTTGGACTATTTGGAAAGATTTCCGCAGCCTGCTCGCGCGGAGCAGTGGAAGTCTCTCCTAGCATTGCCCCAGTTGGCTCCAAATGGCGATGACGCCGCACGCGAGGCCGCTTTGCTTAAAGAGCTTTTCTGGCTTTTGCACCAAGGGCATGTGATCGATTTTGCCGCTAAGGGAATCGAAGTCGCCCGCCGCCACTCGGCACGCACGCAAGAGACCCCCGCCGTGGGAGCTTCCGTGAAGAAAAATCGTCCTCAAGGACCCGTTGCAGTGAAGCCAGTTACCGAGCCAGTTGCTGAGCCAGTTGCTGCGTCTGTTGCTGCGTCTGTTGCTGCGTCTGTTGCTGCGTCTGTTGCTGCGCCTGTTGCCGAGACTGCTGCCGAGACTGCTGCTAAAAGCGTGGTCAGTGTCGAGCCTTAAAAAGCAAGGCCCATCCCGCGAGAAGAAATAATCCGCCGATTGGCGTGATGGCGCCAAGCCAGCGCGCATTTGTAACGGCGAGAAGGTAGAGCGAGCCAGAGAAAATCGCGATACCGATGGTCCAGATGCGAACGACTGTTCCGTTCTTTTCCGTGGCCCAAAGCGAGGCTACGGAATGGGTGATGTGGTAAAAAACGGCCGTTTGCCAGATCGAGGCGGTATCATTTGCGGAAAGGATAGCCTTGAGCCCGTGGGCACCAAAGGCCCCTAGTGCTACACCGAGAAAGCCGACTAGGGCGGCGACATTGATATTATGCATTGGCAACATGCTTGCACGGAATCCGGCGTGTCTTCAATATCGATCCCTGTGGGCACAATCATACTTTCGATTTTGGGCGGCGTCCTCCTTTGTTATTGGATGGCGTGGCGGTTCTATGCTCCGCTTCTAGAGCGTCTTCTTGGAATCAATGGCGCTCGTCCCACGGCGGCGGTGATGAAAAACGACGGCAAGGATTTTCTGCCGACGAAGCCCTACGTTTTATTTGCCCACCACTTCGCCGCCATTGCTGGAGCTGGTCCGATCGTTGGTCCTACGCTGGCGATGATCTACGGTTTTCTTCCTGCGCTGATTTGGGTGGTGGCGGGAGCCATACTCCTAGGCGGGGTGCACGACATGGTCACTCTCTTCATATCTTCGCGCGAGGAGGGGCGCTCGGTTGCCGACATTGCTCGCGTTTACCTCGGCAATGGCGGGTATATCCTAATCGTGAGCTTTTTAGTGATCGGGTTGGTGATGATAACCGCCACATTTTTGAATCTCAGTGTCACCGCACTCACCAGCATGTATCCAGCGACGAAGGTGGGCATGGCTTCCCCATCTCCGGACTCAATTCAAGCCTCGCTCGCTCTGCCGGCGGACTCCATGGGTCTCCATCCTTTTGCGAATGGAAAAGGTCTGCCTGCGGTGGTCGGGGTCCGGGATGGACAGCCTGTCCTGCTGGCGAGGATCGGAGGCATCGCTTCGACGAGTGTTCTTTTTATTACATTCTGCGCTCCGTTGCTGGGATTTCTCATCTATCGAATGCGTTCGCCTGCTTGGCTGAACTATGGCGTGGCGGCCATCTTGTCGGCAACGTCGGTCATTTTGGGATTTTATCTGCCGGTGATTGTTTCGCCCGATGTATGGCGAATTCTAATGACGGTCTATGTCGTATTGGCATCTGCGATTCCTGTTTGGTTGCTCCTCATGCCGAGGGATTTTGTGAATGTGCAGATTCTGTATGCTGGAATGATTGCCGTGGTCGTGGGTTTGGTTGTGGCGGCGTTGGGTGGTAAGTTCCCAGAGATTCCTGCCGCTCCGCAGAGCCTTGCTGAGACGATCCCGCTATGGAATCTCGAGTCCGGCCTTCAATATGTGGGGTTGCTCTGGCCGATGCTACTCATCACGGTCTCTTGCGGTGCTATCAGTGGCTTTCATTGCCTAGTCTCGAGTGGAACGACGGCGCGCCAACTTTCCAACGAGCGGGATGCGCGTCAGGTCGGATACATGGGCATGCTTCTGGAGTCCTTGCTTGCAGTGAGTGTGATCCTCACGCTGATCATCGGATTGGATTGGTCGAGTTACCAACAGATCACCTATGGAGAAAAAAATCCCATCTTGGCGTTCGCTTTGGCCACCGGCAGTTTGGTGAATCTGGCATTCGGTCTGCCTGTTTGGAGCGGAACGATTTTGGGGATCCTTCTTTTGGAGGGCTTTGTCGTCACCTCATTGGATGTCGCTGTTCGACTGAATCGCTATTTGCTCGAAGAAGTGTGGAGATTTCTTTTTAAAAAACCGCCAGCGATTTTTCTCAATATCTGGTTCAATACCGGGCTGTGCGTGGCGCTTATGTTTGCGCTCTCCCGCTCCAACTCCTTGCCTGTTCTGTGGCAGGTCTTCGGTTCAGCAAATCAAATGATGGGGGCGATGGCTTTGCTGGTTGCTGCTGTTTGGTTGCGCGATCACGGAAGGCGATCGGCTTTCGTACTCATCCCGTCGATCCTCATGTTTCTAACAACGCTTGCTGCGACGGGGATTTCGCTGTTTAGGAATTATCAAGCCGGCAACTGGGCTCTGGTTACCGCCTGCATGGCTCTGATCTGCCTCGCTGCGGGTGTCGCGTGGGTCGGTGGGCGCACTCTCATTCATCCGCCCCGCTGGGTGAAAAAATCGACCGCTTGAAAGTCACTCTCCCTTGTAGGAGCAACGGGCGCGAGGAGTTTCGTGGATCACAATTTCGGCGAGCCCGGGCAATTGGGGATCCAGCTTTTTCCAAAGCCAACCGGCCATCAACTCGATCGTGGGATTTTCCAACCCAGGGATATCGTTGAGGTGCGAGTGGTCGAGTTGCTCCACAATCGGTCGCATCGCAGCGCTGATGAGCGCATGGTCGTAAAACCATCCGGTCTCGGGATCCACCTCGCCCTCGACAGAAATCTCAATGGTGAATGTGTGGCCGTGGATGCGAGCACACTTGTGGCCCGCTGGGACCTTGGGCAGACTTTGCGCGGCTTCGATAATGAAATCTTTGGTTAGGCGAACCTTCATAAGCGGGTTGTTATAGACGCTCGAGCGACTCTTCCCAGTTCAATTTCACATCTGGGTGAAGAATTTGTCCTTGTCATGATCCGGAGGGCATGGCAATTTTTCTAGCTTCCAACAACAACAAGAAAAAATAATGGCTAAAGCAGCAAATGAAATGGAGACACTCAAGCTCCACGCAAAAGACACCGGCAGCGCAGACGTTCAAATCGCGCTCCTTACGCAACGCATTCTATCTCTCACCGAGCACCTGAAAGTTAACGCCAAGGATCACTCCTCTCGTCGCGGACTTCTCAAGCTCGTTGCCACCCGGCGCAGCTTGCTTGATTACCTCAAGCGAACCGCCAAAGCTCGTTACTCGGCGGTCCTCGAGAAACTCGACCTCCGTAAATAACTTCAATCCAATCCTGAAAGCCCCGTTCATCGGGGCTTTTTTCCAATTACCACCCTGCCGTTTTATCTAACGGCACTTCGTATCTATTACTATGTCTCATTCCGTAACCGCTCAAGCGGGTCAATCTCCCATCACATTCGAATCCGGCAAACTTGCCAAACTAGCCGACGGTGCAGTCACTGTACGCTCGGGTGACACCATTGTCATCGTCACGGCCGTTTCCGCTACCACAATCAAAGAGGGACAGGATTTCTTCCCTCTTACTGTCGAATACAAAGAAAAAGCCGCTGCCGTTGGTAAATTGCCCGGTGGATACTTCAAACGTGAGGGTCGCCCCACGGAGAAGGAAATCCTCACGGCACGTATGACTGATCGTCCATTGCGTCCGCTTTTTCCAAAAGGTTATCTCTATGATACCCAGATCATCACTCTTCTCCTGAGTGCCGATGGTCAGAACGATCCCGATATGCTCTCGATTAATGGAGCTTCGGCTGCGCTTTGTGTTTCCGACATTCCATTCGCAGGCCCGATCGGTGCCGTCCGTATCGGTCGTATCGGCGGGTCTTTTGTTATCAATCCGACTCAATCCGAGCGCCTCGATAGCGATCTCGATCTCGTTTATGTTGGAGATGGTGAAAAGGTTATCATGATCGAAGGTGCCGCTAATGAGCTCGCTGAATCGGAGTTCACTGCCGCACTCGATTTTGCTCGTGAAGCAGTGAAGCCTATCGTTGCTGCCCAGCGTGAACTCGCCGCCAAAGTTGGCAAAGAAAAGCGCTCTATGCCGCTCTTCGAGGTGAATTCTTCGATTCTTGAAATCGCCTACCAAGTTGCTGGCGACCGCATCGAGTCGGCTCTCTACACCTCCGGCAAAGTCGCCCGCAGCAAAGCGGTCGGCGCCTTGCGCGACGAGGTGAGCACTGCTGTTCTTCAGCAATTCCCAACAGCCTCGAAGTTCGATATCTCACAGGCGTTTGATTACCTGCAGAAAAAAGCTTTCCGCATCAGCATTCTCGACCGCAAGCAGCGTTGCGACGGTCGCGGTCTCCATGAGCTCCGTCCGCTTTCCGGCGAGACTGGTCTTCTCCCGCGCACGCATGGCTCCGCGCTCTTTGCTCGTGGTGAGACTCAGGCACTCGGCATCGCGACTCTCGCTCCTGCCGACGAAGCGCAAATGATTGACTCCTACGCTGGAGGCCCAGACACAAAGCGCTTCATGCTCCACTACAACTTCCCGCCTTTCAGTGTGGGTGAGACTGGTCGTTTCGGTGGACAGAACCGCCGCGAGATCGGTCATGGTGCCCTTGCCGAGCGCTCGATCGAGCCAGTCGTGCCAAGTGAGAAGGATTTCCCTTACGCTATTCGTATCGTGAGCGAAGTGATGGAATCCAATGGATCCACATCGATGGCCAGTGTCTGCGCTGGCGTGCTTGCTCTCATGGATGCAGGTGTTCCGCTCCGCCGCCCTGTGGCCGGTATTTCCGTCGGTCTCGTTACCGAATTCGAAGGTGAGACGCTCAAGCGCTACACCACGCTTACCGACATTATCGGCAGCGAGGATCACTTCGGCGACATGGATTTCAAACTCTGCGGAACGGAAGTGGGCGTCACTGGTTTCCAGCTTGATCTCAAGCTTCCCGGCATCTCGCACGAGATCATGGCAGAGGCCGTGATCGAGGCCAAAGAGTCGCGTACAAAAATCCTAGATGTCATGAACGGCATTCTTGCTAGCCCACGTGCTGAGCTTAGCCAATACGCCCCGCGTATCGAAACCATCCGAATCAATCCAGACAAGATCGGTCTCATCATTGGACCAGGCGGCAAGACGATCAAAGGCATCGTTGCCGAGACTGGCGCCGAGATCAACATCGAGGACGACGGATCCATCCACATCTACTCGAACAACGGCGAAAGCCTCAAGCGCGCGAAAGAAATCATCAACGGGATGACCAAGGAGATTTCGATCGGCGAGATCTACCAAGGCACGGTCGTTTCGATCAAGGAATTCGGCGCATTCGTCGAAGTTCTGCCAGGTAAAGACGGCCTTGTGCACATCTCCGAGTTAGCCGACTTCCGTGTCAACAAGGTCGAAGACGTTGTGAAAATGGGTGACGCGATTTGGGTCAAATGCATCGGCGTCGATGACAAGGGACGCGTCAAACTTAGCCGCAAGGCCGCGATGAAAGACCGCGACGAGGCTGCTGTGAAACAAGACTAAAAAACTCCTTAAAAATTTCCGCCCCGCCCCGATTGGGGTGAGGGCGGTTTTTTTTGACTTGGCCTGTTCCTTTTTCTTCTTCTTTTTCAGTGCGCATTTTTTCAACAGGCATTTTTCGATTCTTGCCAAATGCGGAAAAAAAATGCACTTTTCGCAATCTAAAGCCTTCACCTTTGAAAGGCTTATTATGCCAAACAGATATTGAATGAATACTTCTCTCCCCGCCCGCGCTAACGAGGCACTGATTGACGAACTTTACGAGCGCTGGGTCACTGATCACAGTTCCGTTGACCCAGAGTGGGCCGCGTTTTTTGAGGGTTTTGAACTCGGTATGGTTCGTAGTCGCAAGGCCGAGGCTCGTGAAGCTGTGCAGGGATCTTCATCGCCACTCCAAGCCCGTGTGGATTTGTTGGTGGAAGCTTATCGCACGATCGGGCACACCGCCGCACATCTGAATCCGTTGTCGAAATCCGCGCCGCTGTTTTCCCGTTTGGAGCCTTCGGAATTTGGATTGGGGGATGCCGATTTGAACGAGGCAGTGTCTTCGCGAAACTTCCAGCAAGGCCGTGAGATGCCGCTCAAGGAGATGATCGCTGGGCTTCGGCAAACCTATTGTGAAACCCTCGGCGTGGAATTCACTCACATACAAGATCCCGCCATGCGCGAATGGGTGGCCGATCGCGTTGAGAGCCGTCGAAGCGCTTCCCGTCAACTTCCCGAGGTGCACAGCGATATCCTTCGTAAACTTTATCAGGCGGAAACTTTCGAATCCTTCATCCATACGAAATTTGTGGGTCAGAAGCGCTTTTCACTCGAAGGAGGTGAGTCGCTCATGCTCTCTCTCGATGCGATCCTTGAGGGATGCGGGTCCGCCGGCGTCCACGAGATCGTAATGGGAATGGCACACCGCGGTCGACTCAACGTCTTGGCCAACTTTTTAAACAAGCCCTTGGACGTCATTTTCAATGAGTTTCAGGATACCTTTGACCCGCAACTAGTCGGCGGTAGCGGTGACGTGAAATATCACCTCGGTTACCAGACGACCAGAGATGTGCCGAATGGTAACAAAGTCGAGATCCGCATGGCGGCAAACCCAAGCCATCTGGAGGCAGTCGACGCCGTCGTTCAGGGTAAGGCCCGTGCCCGGCAGCGTATACTGGAAGACACTGTGGAGCGTACGAAGGTGCTTCCAATTTTAGTGCATGGAGACGCCGCTTTTATCGGACAGGGCATTGTTGCGGAGACCTTCAACATGTCTCAACTTCCCGGCTATCGCACCGGTGGAACGATACACCTCGTTGTCAACAATCAGATCGGCTTCACCACGCTCCCGGCTGATGCACGTTCCACGCGCTATTGCACAGATATGGCCAAAATGGTCGATGCGCCTATTTTCCACGTCAATGGAGAGGATCCTCTCACGGTGATCGAGGTTGCTCAGATCGCTCTTGAGTTCCGACAAAAGTTCCGTCGCGATGTGGTGATTGATATTTATTGCTATCGTCGGCATGGACACAATGAGACGGACGAACCGCTTTTCACTCAGCCCGATCTTTACTCGATCATCAAAGTCCATCCGCTTCTCAGCGCCACGTTCGCAGCGCAAGTTTCTGCTCTCGGAACAGTCACTGCCGATGAGGCTGCGGGGATCAAGGCCAAGCTGCTGGAAAAACTCGAAGCGGCTTTCACGGAAGTGAAAAAAAAGAGCGAGTTGAAAAAGAAGAAGAGCGAATTTGCCGGTTCTACCGCGATTTTTCAACCTCCCTATTCTCACGACCCAGTCAACACGGCTATCACGGTCGCTACCCTCGACAAAGTCGCCGCAGCCATCACGACCGTTCCCGAAAACTTTAACGTTGTACCGAAAATCAAAAGGACAGTCGTTGATCGTCGACTCCAAGTTTGGAAGGATGGCGGGCCTTACGACTGGGGGTTTGCAGAGGCTTTGGCATTTGGTTCTCTCCTTATCGAGGGGACTCCGGTGCGTCTCTCCGGTCAGGACAGTCGTCGCGGCACATTCAGTCACCGTAATTCGGTTCTCTATGATGAGGTGACTCGCGATCGTTACTTCCCACTCAAGAACATTTCGCCCGAGCAGGAGACGTTTTGCGTCTACAATAGCCCGCTTTCCGAGTATGCCGTGCTTGGTTTCGATTACGGTTACTCGATGGATTTTCCTTCGATGCTTTGCATCTGGGAAGCTCAGTTTGGCGACTTCGCTAATGGAGCGCAGATCATCATTGATCAATTTATCGCCTCAGCTGAAGCCAAATGGCGTCGACCGAGCTCGATTGTGATGCTCCTGCCTCATGGCTACGAAGGTCAAGGCCCCGAGCACTCCAGTGCAAGGTTGGAGAGGTTTCTTCAACTCTGTGCCGAGGATAATATGCAGGTGTGCAATATCACGACGCCCGCCCAGTATTTCCATGTCCTTCGCAGACAGATCCACCGTGGCTACCGGAAGCCACTCATTATTATGTCGCCGAAAAGCCTCCTGCGGTCGGAAGACGCCGCTTCGCGTGTGGAGGATTTTACCAATGCTCGTTTCGAGGAAATCTTGGACGATCCCACCATCAAGGACCCCAAAAAAGTGAATCGCGTGGTTTTTTGTTCAGGCAAGGTTTACTACGATCTCGTTCGTGGGCGTGAGGAAGCGAAGCAGACAGCAACGACGGCAATCATCCGTTTCGAACAGATCTACCCACTCCACAGCGAGCGTTTGAAAGCCCTTGCTAAACGCTACCCCGGCACGAAGCGCTACGTCTGGTGTCAGGAAGAGCCCCAAAATATGGGTGCCTGGAATTTTATTGCTCCGCGCATAGCGGGCCTTGTTGGATCTCTCATCGGCTATGCTGGCCGGGAAGAGAGCGCCAGCACGGCAACCGGATCCTCCGGAAAGCACAAGGAACAACAATCCGCCCTTATCAAGCAAGCTTTTGAAGTCTAAAATCGCATGAATATTGAAGTTAAAATTCCAGCCGTTGGTGAGTCCATTACCTCCGGAGTGCTTTCTATTTGGCATAAAAAAGAGGGCGAAAGTGTTTCCCGTGATGAGCTTCTCTTCACGTTAGAAACCGACAAGGTTTCACAAGAAGTGATGGCGGCGGATTCCGGTGTCCTTCACATTAAAGTTTCCGAAGGCCAAGAGGTGAAAATCGGCCAAGTCGTGGCCGAAATCGCGCCCGGTCAAGCTGCAGCGCCTTCGAAAGCCGCAACTCCTGAGTCAGCGAAGCCTGCCGTCGTGGAAAAAGCAGTTGCAGCAACACCAGCGCCGGCGCCAGCACCGATCGTTGCCGTGAGGCCCGCGCCTGTAGTTTCGGCGTCTGGCGATGAATCCCGCACTGTGCGGAAAAAACTCTCTCCTCTGCGCCGTAAGATCGCCACCCAACTCGTGATGGCGCAGCAAACGGCGGCGATCCTGACGACATTCAATGAATGCGATATGAGTGCCGTGATGGCCCTTCGCAAGGAACTCCAGGAGGAATTCACAAAAAAACACGGAGTCAAACTTGGCTTCATGAGCTTCTTCATCAAAGCCGTGGTTGATGCGCTCCAGGCTATTCCCTCGATTAATTCCCGTATCGATGGTGAAGACCTTGTGACCAGCACGGTGTATGATATCGGAGTCGCTGTTGGTACTGAGCGGGGGCTTATCGTACCCGTCGTGCGCGATTGCGATCGCCTCAGTTTTGCGGACATTGAATCCCGCCTCGCTGGATACGCAACAAAAGCCCGCGAAGGCAAAATTTCTTTGGAGGATCTCAAGGGTGGCGTTTTCACCATCAGCAATGGCGGCACCTATGGGTCTCTACTTAGCACACCGATCCTGAATCCTCCGCAAAGTGGGATTCTCGGCATGCACAAA